>CANHUW010000032.1 GCA_947463975.1 Bacteroidota bacterium | reverse complement strand
CCATCAATTTTTCTAAGACCTCTCTTTTGAATGTCATGATATCATTTTCGATGGCGTCATTCCATTCGCCAATCATTTCAATGATGGCAAATTGAAGATCGTAATCTGCATAAATGATTTTAATATAAAGAGTCTTGCTGCCAATCGAATCCCATTGTGGGTGGATATAATAATTATAAACTGTTTGAGAAAATTCAAATTCACTATAGGTCTGACCATAAAAAGGAGATCTAGCATCTTCTTCTGCAGTATATAAATGTCTCCAATGATAGTAAGGTTCTATGTCGTGCATACAATGCTGCTAATGCTTGTTGTGATAAGCTAATAAACCCTCGCTTGGGGTTTTCATGATTTTTCCTAATTCAAATTCATAAGTATGTGCCAATTGTTTCAATACATCTTTAAACCCGTATGCAACACTTCCCACAAAATGAATAGGGTATAGCCATGATTCATTTAATTTATTCAAGTGGGTAAAGAAAAAATCATTTAAGCCATCCTCAATAATATTTTCAATCATGTAGTGGCCTCGGTTTTCTACTAAAAACTCCGTGAATTGAGCAATATATCTGTTGGCTAAAGGTTCTTTGTAAACTTTATTTAAAATAGTGGACTTATCTAGATGGTACTTTTGTTCAAAAGCATTCATTAAATCCTCGTCAAAAGTTTTATATAAGTAATATTGCAACACTTTCTTTCCTAAATAAGTGCCACTCCCTTCATCCCCTAAAACATATCCTAAACCTGGACTATTTTTTATAATTTTCTTTCCATTATAAAAACCTGCATTCGAACCAGTACCTAAAATACAAGCCACCCCTTTTTGGTTCATGCAAGCAGCTCTTGCAATGGCCATTAAATCTGTTTGAATATCTAAGGATGCTTTTTTAAACAATGTTTTCAAAGCTTTTTTTATTGTTTGCACATTGCTTGCATTACTCAGGCCCGTTCCATAAAAATAAACATCCTTTATTGCATTGTAATCCACTTTTTTATCAAAAGCTTTCTCAATAATGAGAATGATTTCTTCTGTACTTAAAAAATAGGGGCTAATTCCAATGGTTGTAATGGTCTTTTTCTTGTTTTGTTGAACAATCGTCCATTGACATTTGGTAGCACCACTATCAGCGATAATAAAGTTGTTTTTCATGTGGATTGATCTCTGCGTGAAATTAGCATTTTTTAAGCTTTAATTCATGTAATTTTGCATGAATCATATAGCATGAAAGAAAATCTATCATCCAATTGGCATAAGCCTTTTTTATACGCCCTTATTTTAATTGTGGGAATGGTTATTGGAAATTTTACAAAAGGTAATTTTTCTTTGGATGCATTCAGTAAACCTGCTACTACACCTATTGAGGAAATCATGGAGATTGCACGTTCTAAATATGTAGATAGTTTACCTGCAGATAGTTTATCGGTTAGATTGATTGAAGAATACCTTGCTCATTTAGATCCACACTCAGTATATATACCACCATCAGATTTAGTGGAAGTGAACGAACAATTAGGAACGAATTATAGAGGTATTGGAATTGAATTCAAAAAACGTAAAGACAGTGTTATTGTTACTTATGTTATTCAAGAGGGTCCTTCTGCTAAAGCGGGTTTACAAATTGGGGATATTTTATTGAAAGCAGATGATACCCTTCAAATTTCTGGTAAGAAATGGGATACGGATGAAATAAGAAAAAGAATTAAAGGCCCTGAAAGTTCTACGGTTAAATTAGAAATATTAAGAGCTGGTAAAAAAATCATTAAGAATGTAATTAGAGGCAATGTCCCAGTGCCTTCTATTGAAGCTGGTTATTTAATGAATGACACAACTGGATATATTAGAATTGATAAATTTTCAGATAGAACTTATGAAGGATTTATGCAAGCTATGGATCCGATGGTTCAAAAAGGTATCAAAGCATTAGTTATTGATCTTAGAGGGAATGGTGGAGGATTGTTATCTGAGGCAGTGGCCATTGTTGATGAATTAATTAGCGGTAATAAATTAATAGTGTATACAGAAGGATTGCATGCTCCTAGAGTGGATTATACCACTAAGAGAGAGGGCTTATTTGAACAAGGAAAAGTATTTGTATTGATGGATGAGGGTTCTGCTTCAGCAAGCGAAGTGTTGGCAGGCGCGCTACAAGATTGGGATAGAGCGAAGATCATTGGAAGAACAAGTTTTGGCAAAGGATTAGTACAACAACAATTTAGGTTGTCTAATGGCGGAGCATTAAGATTAACTACAGCAAAATATTATTCTCCATTGGGAAGAAATATTCAAAGGTCTTATGCTAATGGGAAATTGGCATATGAACATGATTTCTATAATCGTTTAAGTATGGATGCTAAAGGGAAGCAAGATTCAACTCAAAAAGGCAAAGCCTACAAAACCCCTAAAGGTCATATTGTTTATGGTGGTGGAGGAATTTATCCAGATCAATGGATGCCAATTCATACTATTTATTCGGATTCCAACTATATTAAAATTTGGGAACAAGATGTATTGGATCAATTCTGTTTGAATTGGTTTCTACAACATAAAATAGATTTTGATGCATTCAAAACAGAGGAAGATTTTTTAAAAGCATATAGTAATGTAGATTGGTTTACATTGCTAAAAAATGAAGCAAATCCAGCTCAAAAAGTATTCATAAGTAAGCTTGAAAAAGACAAGCAGTTTATTAAAGCAACTATTTTAGCCAATTTAGCTAGGTATAAATGGTATAAGCAGGGTTATTTTAAAGTACTCAATCGCTTAGATCCTGTTATGCAAAGCATAAGTTTTGTCATGAATTAACGCTATTGCTTCAATTTATACATCTTTGCTTTTTATTGTAGATAAGACCCAGTTAGTTAACATTATTTTCCTATTTTATTGATTATTAATTATTTGTATCCCTTTTGATAGGGTTATATTGGTTTGTAGTTTTATGAATTAAAATATTATAATAAATTATATATTTATAAAATGAATTCAAAAATGTAAAAAATATCTATTTTTATCTTGTTAATAACACATAGAAATAAATATAATATAATATTTTAAATCCGTACTATGAAAAAAACAAGTATCCTATTCCTAAGCATGTTGATTTTTTTGACAGTTGATGCTCAAAATGACAGTACCAAAGCCAGTAGTACTGTTTATACGGTATATGTGGATGGATATTTTAAATCAGATTTTGCTGGTTATAAAGAAAACAACAAAACAAGTTTCACCAATTCTAATGGATCATTACAATTGGGCATGGTTTCTTTTAAAGTAGATAAAAGCTTTTCTGATAAGTTCACTGGCACTTTAGATTTGGGGGTGGGTAAAAGAGCGCAAGAATTTTCATACAATGATAAAGGATTGGCAACAGCATTTAAGCAAATTTTTATTAGTTATGCATTTCGTCCAAATATTAAATTAAGTGCTGGAAAATGGGCAACACATGTTGGCTACGAATTATTGGATGCTTATGCGAATAGAAATTATAGTATGAGTTATGGCTTTTCATATGGTCCATTTTTTCATACAGGTATTAAGGCAGATATTGCCTTAGGTGGAAAATCTGCCATGATGATAGGTATTGCACAGCCTACTGATTTTGTAAGTTCTTCTTCACCAGATAAAGTAATCATTGCACAATTCAGTTCTGCATCTGCTAATGATCAAATAAAAGGGTATTTAAATTTTCAAGGGGCTAAAGGCAAGTCTCAATTTGATCTTGTTTTGAATGGGGTACTAAATTCCCAGTTTGCCATCAATTATGATGGTACAATAGCCACTAATACAGGAAAAAGCTGGAGTAGCAATGCAGTATATTTGAACTATGATCCAAATGCTAAAGTAGGGTTTACTTTAAGATCTGAGTATTTTAATGATATCAACAGTGTTGTGGGTGTGGGTACTTCTATTTTTCAAAATACCTTATCTGCGAATGTGCACTTTAATAAGTTAACCATCATTCCAGAAATTCGTTTTGATAATGCAAAAGACAAAGTGTTTTTCAATAAGAACAATCACTTAAATCCATATGCAAGCAATTTTATACTAGCAGTAGTGTATAAGTTGTAATTATATTTTTTTAGATTTTTAGTTTTTAAGCAAGCAATCGTTAAACGGGCCCCATTTCTATGGGGCCTTCTTTATTTTCAGTTATTTTCAAATATTTGCTTACATTCATAGTATAAAGATCCTCTTATGAAAACTAAAATCTTGGTTTTATTTATGCTTACTTTATTGATTTCAAGTAAGTGGGTTATTGCTCAAAAAAGTAATTATTCTGGTGCAGTAAGAGTAGTTGTAGCAGGCACTTCGCATGGCCACTCAGGATGGATTTTAGATAAAGCCAAGTCTGAAGAAATGGAAATAGTGGGAATTTATGAGCCAGATAAACAATTGGCCGAGAAGCATGCAATTAAATATCACTTAGATCCTGCTTTATTTTATACCGATTTAAATAAAGTCTTAGATCTTAAAAAACCTGAAGCCGTTTTGGCATTTGGTTCTATTAAAGAGCATTTATATGTTACTCAAGTTGCAGCGCCAAAAGGAATTCATATTATGGTGGAGAAGCCTTTGGGGGCTACTTTGGAAGATGCTTTATCAATGAAGGCGATCGCAGATAAACATAAAGTGTTGTTATTGACCAATTTTGAGACTTCTTGGTATCCTAGTACTTATGAAACATTTAAATTGATCAACGATAGTAATTATGTTGGTCAAATAAGAAAGGTGGTATTTCATCATGGACATCAAGGTCCAAGGGAAATTGGCGTAGGGGACGAATTTTTTAATTGGTTAACTGATCCTATAAAAAATGGAGGAGGTGCTATTGTAGATTTTGGTTGCTATGGTGCTAATTTAATTACTTACTTAATGAAAGGGCAGTTGCCAGTATCCGTAACAGCAATCACGAATCAATTTAAACCTGGACTATATCCTCGCGTAGATGATGATGCAACTATTGTTTTAAATTATCCCACAACCCAAGCCATTATTCAGGCTTCATGGAATTGGACTTTTAGCAGAAAAGATATGGAGGTTTATGGAGATAGTGCATATATAGTAGCTGTGAATGCGAATAAAATGAGATTAAGAAATAAAGAATCTTTGCCAGAATTTGAAAAGTGGGTTACGGAAAAGGATATACATGTGTATACCAATCCATTTTCTTATTTGCATGCAGTATTAAGGGGAAAAGAAAGAGTAGAGCCTTTTGGACTCTACTCTTTAGACAATAATTTAATGGTCAATAAAATTTTAGAAGCTGCAAAGCAATCTGCTGCAACAGGTAAAACTGTTTTAATGCATTAATCTTTCCAGCGCCATTCACCTGCAATAGTTAATGGTTCTTTTAAATTATTCTTGATTAAAAATAATCTTGTTTCTTCGTCTGTGAAATGCTTCGCTTTTAATTCTTTTGAATCTGCAACACCATATAGTAACATGGTATTAAAACGAACGGTATTTCTCATACCCTTGTCTTCTACTAAACTAAATACATCACAGTCTGCATGATAACATGGGCCTGCGCCTTTAGGCAAAGAACCACCAGCGCCTCCGCCTGTAGGAACACCATGTAACATAAATGGTTGGTGATCGCTATGTAAACCAGCACCTACGGAGAAAGTATTTTTAAAATTGCTATCTAATTGGTTCGCTATTTTTCCAATTGATTCAAATAATTCTTTACTATCTGCATCACTCGTATGGTATCCCTTTGGATCATTGGTCATATCATAATTTAACATGTATCTAATTTGATCAATGCTTTTATCTTTAATAGCTTCATCCACATAGGCTCTCGATCCTAATAATCCTTCTTCTTCTCCCATGAACATCACAAAGTCAATGGTTCTTTCAGGTTGCAATTTTAAGGCTTTAAAAGTTCTTGCCATGTCTAACACTGAAAAAGAGCCAATGCCATTGTCCATTGCACCTGTGGCTAAATCCCAACTATCCAAATGTCCACCTACCACAATTTTTTCTTTTGCAATACTTGAACCATTGATGGTGGCAATCACATTTCTAGCTTTGATTAAACCTGAATGGTTGGTCATTTGAATATGACTATACAACGGACCGTTTTGTATTTTTGCTTTTAATTCCATGCCATCTTCTTTACCCACACATACTGCAGGGATAGGAATTAATTTACCTGTTACAGATGCGGTGCCAGTAAGTAGAACGCCATTGGCTGCAGTATTAATGACAATAATACCTTTTGCACCATATTTTGTTGCGATAGCTGTCTTTTCTGAACGATGTAAACTAGGTGTTCCTGCTTTTGATCCAGGAAGGGTGCCTAAATAAACCAGGGCAATTTTACCTTTCACTTTTTCGGGGGCTGCTAAGTAATCATCTTCTACTCCATTACCCATATCCACCAATTCTAAACGAACATCACTAGCCACTGGTGAGTGAGCTAATGCTACAGATTTAAACGTTTTTAATTTATCCAAGCTTGATCCTATTTGTACATTCAAAGTACCTCTGCTCCAACTTTCTACTTCAAAAGGTTGGTAGCGAACATTGCTAAAGCCATAAGACTTGAGCAAATTGTAAGTAAATTCTTCTGCTTTTTTACCATTCTCTGATCCTGTTAATCGGTGACCAATAGTTTCTGAAGCAATTTTTAAAGAGGTATATGCATTTGAATGTTCTAGCACTTCTTTATTGATTTTTGCAAAAATGGAATTCCACTCTTGTTTTGCCTGAGCAATACAATTATTTGCTAATCCAATACATAATAGACTCAATAGGCCAATTGTTTTTCTCATAGTTGTTTTATTAGGCCCTAATTTATTTAAAATTGTGCAAACCAAGCCTGGTTTTAATAGTATATTTACTTAATAAATCTAGATGAGTATATGGCTAGGCAAGTTTCTCTTTCTATGGGCACTAATTTATTTACATTATTGTATTTGTTGGTTCATTTTATCCCTGATTTAGGTGGGGCGGATGTAATGGGAGCACAGTGGTTGTATTCCAGTGTGTTAGATTTAGTAGTACTTGGATATATATTATTCCATAAATCAACCTATTCAGAAGCTATTCAAGCAATTTATAGCTACAAATTCTCTCTCTTTTTCAGTGCATTAGTTATCTGGGCAATAGGCTCTTATTTTTATGCACTCAATCCAACTGAGACTTTGGTTACGCTTGCAAGGCTAATTACCACTTATATTATTTTCATTAATGTCTCTATTTTGTTTTATAAGCAGGATGTAGAAAAGGTATTTAATATTGTAGCTTATATTGTCGGTTTTATTTTATTGTATGATGCTATTTATGTGATTTCAACATTTAATAATAATGTTAAAATCAATTTTGATCCAAGTATTGGAAGTATTACTGGGAATCATGGGAATAAGAACGTTATGGCGGCAAGTCTATTGATTAAGTTTCCTTTTCTAATTTGGATTATTATAAGAAGTAAAATCTTAGTTCGATTTTTATGTTCTTTTATATTATTACTTGGTACAATTGCATTATTTCTTTTGAGTACAAGATCTACTTTTGTAGGACTAGCAATTATCATCATCATTTTCTCCGTAACTACGATCTATTTTAGAGACAAAAAGGATATTAAAGCATCATTGGGAAGAATATTTTTTTTTATTTTACCTGTAGTATTGGCATTTTTCATTTCTAATTTAATCATTGCGAATGCGACAGATACGGCAGAAGAGTCCATGATGAATGGTGCAGTAACAGCAAGAATTCAATCAATCAAATTAGAAAACAATGCATCTAGTGGTCGTTTACATCTATGGGAAGGGGCTTTTGATTATGCGACCAAGCATCCATTGATGGGTGCAGGGTATGGTAACTGGAAATTAGCCTCCATACCTTATGAGAAAGAGTTTACCAATGATTTATTTGTCCCTTACCATTCTCATAATGATTTCTTAGAGATGTTTGCAGATTTAGGAATAGTAGGCGGGATCTGTTTTGGTTTGATGTTCTTGCTATTTCCTATATATGCCTTTACTATTTGGCGAAATAAAGACGCAAAAGCCTTTCATCTACCTGCAACCATTAGTTTTATGGCAGTCACCTGTTATGCTGTGGATGCATTCTTAAACTTCCCAGCAGAAAGAACTGCCATGCAAACGATGTTAGCGATTTCTGCAGCTTTAGTATGGATACCATTAGGGCACTTGAAATCCATCCCTAATCATTCAAAAAAACCTTGGTTTCCAAATTTGTATTTGTTTATTGCTTTTGTATTGATGATTCCATCCATTTATATTGCTAAAATTACCTATGATTCTTTAAAGGTGCAGAAATATGTGATGGGGGAAATTGATGCTGATCCTAAAATGGATTTAAATGAAGTGAAAGAAGGCTTGCCTTCCATTCCTAATTTATCTACTTCTACATTGCCCATCCCCGCTTTAATAGCTAGATACGAATTTAGAGATAAGCACTATGATGAAGCGCTAAAATTATTAAGAGAGAGTGATAACGTAAACCCAAGTTTACACTACAACGATTTTATTAGAACAGCAGTGTTTGCTGCACAACAAAAATTTGATAGTGTATCTTATTATGCAAAGAGGGCTTTTTACAATTGGCCAAGAGCAACCAGTTATTATAAGAATGTAATTTTTGCTGCAGCTAAACAAAAAGACACTGTTGAAATTCAAAAAGCTTTTAATCTATATAATAAATACAGACCAAGTGGAGAAGCATGGAATCAATACTTGTTGGGCATGTATGAGGCTAAAAATGGGACGGATGCGCATTTAAATAGCTTATTGGATAGCGCCATTAAAACTTATCCAGCTGATACAGCTTTGTTTAAAAATGTAATCAATGTTTTTGCAAGATCTGGAAATCTGGCTTTAAAGAATACCGTTATTGTAGATTATGCAGCACAAGGATCACAAGCATTCGTGAAGGGTAATTATATTAAAGCTGCGCAATTCTATATAAAAGCCATTGCTTCAGATCCCAATAATTACACGCATTACGAAAATGTAGGTATTTGCTATTATACTGCAAAAGAATTTAATAATGCGGTTGTCTATTTTGATAAAGCAACCAAACTACCTGCTGCCAATACTGGTAAGTCTGAATTTTTTATGGCAATGAGCTATATTGCATTAAATAATAAGCCTAAAGCTTGCGAATCTTTATATGCTGCTAAGTCAAAAAAATTTGCTGGGGTAGATGCTTATATATCACAAAATTGTAAATAAAATCAAATGAAAAACCATTTTAACAAAATCGTCCTGCTGCTTTGTGCATTGATGTTTCTTCAAAACACTTTGAATGCGCAAGATAAAATGCCACAAATTTTACAACATTTTCAGGCTGATAAAGGATCGTTAGAGCGATTCTATGTAATTGATATGTCTCCAGAAAAAAGAGGCAGGATGCAATCTTTTTATAATGAGTATTTAAATAAAATCAAGGAATTGCCTTTTAAATCTTTATCTCAGTCGGATAAGGTAGATTATTTATTGTTTAAAAATCAGTTAGAAGCTAATTTAAACGATTTAAGTATGGAAGAGGCTAATTATCAAACTGCTAAGAATTGGGTTGATTTTGCCTCAATTCTTTATACACAAGAAAAGGCAAGAAGAAGAGGTGCTAATATAGATGCAGAAAAAACTGCATTAAGTTGGAATAAATTATCTAAAGAGATTCAACAAAAAATAGCTGATTTAGATCAATCAGCAAATCTTGCTAAGCCATCTGCTATGCATATTACTAGAACCATCAGAGGATACAAAAAAGCTTTAAAATCAATCAATGATTTTTACAATGGTTACGACCCAATGTACAGCTGGTGGACTGTACAATCTTTAAAAAGATTAGATAGTTCTTTTGATCTTTACCAGCAAGCAATTGTAAAAAAGACCGATGCTTCTTCTAATCAAAAATCGGATAAGTCAGGTATTGTAGGTAATCCTATTGGCGCCGAAGCAATTGAGACTTCTTTGCACAATGCTTTTATACCTTACAATGCTCAAGAGTTAATTAAAATAGCAGAGAAAGAATTTGCTTGGTGTGATAAAGAGATGTTAAGAGCTTCCAGAGAGTTGGGATTTGGTGATAATTGGAAAGCGGCTTTAGAAAAAGTGAAGAATACTTATGTGCCTGTGGGTAAACAACCAGAAATGATCATGGATTTATACAATCAGTCTATTGATTTTATCAAGAAGAATGATATGATTACGATACCGCCATTGGCTGAAGAAACATGGAGGATGATCATGATGACGCCTAAGCAACAATTAGTGAGTCCCTTCTTTTTAGGTGGAGAAACTTTAATGATCTCTTATCCAACAGATGAGATGGATGATGATGCCAAATTGATGAGCATGAGAGGAAATAATCCTCATTTTTCAAGATCTACGGTACACCATGAATTAATTGCGGGACATCATTTAGAAGGTTTCATGAATGATCGTTATAAGAGTTATAGAAATTTTGAAACACCATTTTGGACTGAAGGTTGGTCACTGTATTGGGAGTTTGAATTATGGGATAAAGGTTTTCCAAGAAATGCAGAAGATAGAATTGGTATGTTGTTTTGGAGAATGCATAGATGTGCTAGAATTATCTTCTCTTTAAACTATCATTTAGAAAAATGGTCTCCACAAGAGTGTATTGATTTCTTAGTAGATAGAGTAGGACATGAGAGGGCGAATGCTGAAGGTGAAGTAAGAAGGTCTTTTACTGGTGGATATGGTCCATTGTACCAATTAGCTTATATGATGGGTGCTTTACAAATTAGAGCATTGAAGGAAGAAGTGGTTGGTTCGGGAAAGATGAACTTGAAGCAATTTAACGATGCTGTAATGAAAGAAAATAATATGCCTATTGAAATGCTAAGGGCTTTATTGTTAAAATCTCCACTAACCCAAGATTACAAGAGTCAATGGAGATTTTACAAATAGTAGATTAATGTCTTCCTACTAGATGAAGACTGGTTTGTCTTCCATCTATATAGTAGAAATTTTTTCCATCAAAATGTCCGTTTTGTTCTAACATAAAACGGACATTTTTATTCCATTCTTTGATAAATACAGATGCGTTTAATTCAATGGAATAACAAGTATTTTTATACAATGGATAATCTCCGCTACCAGGTACACCATTTTGCATATCCCACATACCAATGGCTGGTCCAGCCGCATGTCCATAGTATCCAATAGGATGGGTATAAATGCTTGCAACAATATTTTCTGCTTTAGCTTGATCTAATGAAGCTTTTAAGATGTCGTTACCTGATCGAAATTCTTTAAAATTATTGGTTAAAATATCTTGTAATCTATTGGCTGTTTTTAAGCCCTCTTTTAAATAGGCAGGCGCATCTGTTTCGGTTGGCTTTAATACATATGCGTGCTCCTGAATATCTGAATTTAGACGTAAATATTTGATACCAAAATCAACATGTAATAAATCGCCAGCAAGAATAGTAGGGTTATTACTTAATTCTCTAGAAAAAGTTTTTAAATGATCAAAGTTTACAGAATCATTTCTTTGAACATCCACAGAAGGATGAAACCAAGTTTCTAATCCCATATTATTCAGCTTTTGTCTAAACCACCAAACCAAATCATCTGTAGTAGTTACTCCTGGAGTAATTACTTTACTGCTAAATCCTTCTTCAATAATTTTATGGGTGATACTATTTACTTGCGTGTAGAACTCCATTTCTCTTTGGGTTCTGGTTTCTAACCAAGACACGCCTAAATTGGAGGCAGACACAAATGCAGCACCTTTTGGAAGTTTAACTGTCTTTGTTAACTCTTGATAATCCGTAAGATCTAATCCATCAGCGTGTCCAAAATCTGTAGAATAGTTTAAGCCAATTCTACTTGGCTGCAATGTATTGACAATTTGATTTAATTGATCCCATTGATTGGGGTATTTAGCTTGATCCCAGGCGCCTTCGATAGTATTGCCCACTTTATATCTTGCAACAGCTAATTTTTTGTACTGTTTAGTTTGTGGGTTATAATAAAATGCAAGGATGGTTCTTCTTCTTGCACTCAACCATGTAGCAGGTAAAAAAGTTTTAATGATAGGGTCTTCGTTGTATTCACGAGATACAATAATCCACATATCAATTTTATGCTTCTCCATCAAGCTAGGTAATAAATGATTGATTCGATCATCCAAAACCTCGTCAATGATTTCGGCTTGATTCTTTAAGGTTAACACTTGGCTAAGGCTTGCATTGCAATACGCAATCAAGCAAATTAATAGAAATGCTATTTTATTTTTCATAGGTTGATTCATTTATGGCTAATAATTTTTGGATATGAATTTAATACATCTTATTCATAATTGGATTAAAATTTGATGGCAATACTGCATCCATTGGTGATAGGGTCTCCTAAATGAATAGCGCCAAAGTCATAAGCATAAGAGATATATCTTTGATTCGTAAGATTTCTTGACCAATATTGAATATTTATATTGCCCATTTTAAAACCAATGCTTGCATTGATGATATGATACGGACTTTGTTTTATGGTGTTGGCTAAATCAAAATAGGTAGTGCCGAT
>CANHUW010000031.1 GCA_947463975.1 Bacteroidota bacterium | reverse complement strand
GGAGACTGGGGAATTGTCAATTTACACCCTAAGCCATTTTCTTGGTTACCTGATTGGGCCTGGGCTTACCAATATCCTCATAATGTGGTGAACGAAGGGGTAAGAATTGCCGGTTGTTTTGGAAACTATTGTAATGAATTGCCTTTGCCTGTATACCCAACCACATTCTTTGAAATTATAGGCACTTTTATACTGTTCTTGATCATGTGGTCTTTCCGTAAAAAAGTACGTCAACCTGGTATTTTGACGGGTGTTTATTTGGTTTTTGCAGGTGTGGAGCGTTTATTAGTGGAGCAAATCAGGGTCAATAATAAATATGACTTTTTGCCTTTTCAGCCTACTCAGGCAGAGTTAATCTCGGTATTTTTAATCATATTTGGATGCCTATTTTTATTTAAATCAAAGTCTTGGTTTAAACTAGATCCAATTCATTAAATTGTAACATTAAACAATCAATATATGCCATCATTTGATATCTCTAGTACTGTAGACATTCAAACATTAGACAATGCAGTGAATGTGGTTAAGAAAGAAATCACCAATCGCTTTGATTTTAAAGGAATTCACGTGGTGATTGAACTAAGTAAGAAAGACTATTTAGTTAAATTAGAGTCTGATTCTGAAATGAAAGTGCAACAAATTGTAGATGTACTTTTAAGTAGATCCATCAAGCAAGGGATTGATTCCAATGCTTTTGATCTAGCTAAAGAACCTCAGCCTAGTGGTAAAATCTTTAAAAAAGATGTTCCTGTAAGAAATGGTTTAAAACAAGAGGACGCTAAGAAAATCGTTAAATTCATCAAAGACAAGGGTTTGAAAGTACAAACCGCTATAATGGACGATATTATTCGAGTTACAGGTAAGAAAATCGATGATTTACAAGAAGTTATAGCTGCTTGCAGAGCCGAAAATTTTGGAATTCCTTTACAATATGAAAATATGAAGTCCTAAAATGGGTATTATTGACCCTAATATTTGGTCAAAATCCTGTTTTGGCCTACCTTCGCAACCTATTTAATAATTGTACGGCAAAAACCGTGCTTCCTTAAAAATTCATACAATGAAACAAGGTGTCCATCCAGAAAGCTATCGTTTTGTAGTGTTCAAAGACATGTCAAACGGTACATCTTTTTTAGGTAAATCATGCGCTCAAACTAAAGAAACTATTCAATTCGAAGACGGTAAAGAATACCCAGTAATCAAATTGGAGATTTCAAACACTTCACATCCTTTTTACACTGGTAAAAACATGTTAGTGGATACTGCTGGTCGTATCGATAAGTTCAACAAGCGTTACGCAAAAAAAGCATAAATCTGAGTGCTATCAAGCCTCATTTTTAAATAAGATTAAAACCCTTTCTTACTATAATTGTAAGAGAGGGTTTTGAATTTTAAGCCCCTTCAATACTTATCTTTGTTAAATTAAAAACAGCTTATGCAGCAATTAGATATTTTAGCTTTTGGCGCCCATCCAGATGATGTGGAGTTGGGCTGTGCAGGTACTATTCTAGCTGCAGTTGCGGAAGGGAAGAAAGTGGGGATCATTGATTTAACGAAAGGAGAATTAGGTACTAGAGGAACAGTGGCTATTCGTTTAAAAGAAGCACAAGAAGCTAGCAAAATTTTGGGAGTGGCTATTAGAGAAAATGTAGGAATGGCAGATGGATTTTTTAAGAATGATCAAGAACATCAGTTAGCCATTATAGAATGCATTAGAAAATTTCAACCTACTATTGTATTATGTAATGCACCTGAAGATAGGCATCCTGATCATGGTCGTGCTGCAAGCCTTATAGCTGATGCATGTTTTCTTGCAGGCTTATCAAAAATTCAAACTAGTCATCAAGGAGTTGCACAAGCTGCATGGAGACCGGCCAATGTGTTTCATTATATCCAATCAAGAAATCTACTACCTAGTTTTGTGGTAGATATAAGTGCTCATATGGATAAAAAAATGGAATCTATTTTAGCGCACTCTTCTCAATTTTATGATCCTACTTCTACAGAACCCAATACATTTATTTCAGGAAATTCTTTTTTAGAATTTGTAAAAGGTAGAGCAAAAGAATTGGGACAACAAATTGGGGTAGATTATGCAGAAGGATTTATTTCAAATAAACTAATTGGTGTCAAAAGTTTTGATGGCATCATTCAAAATAAAACTTAATCAAATGGCTATTGTTAAAGTTGGATTAATTCAAATGTCATGTACTGCTGATGTAGCAGCAAATAAACATAAAGCTGTAGAAAAAATTAAAGAAGCTGCTAAAGGTGGAGCAAATATTATTTGTTTACAAGAGTTATATACCTCATTATATTTCTGTGATGTAGAAGCCTATGAAAATTTCAAATTGGCAGAACCTATACCCGGTAAGACTACAGATGAATTGAGTGCTTTGGCAAAGTCCTTAGGGGTAGTAATTATTGCATCTTTATTTGAAAAAAGAGCAGAGGGTTTATATCATAATACCACTGCTGTTTTAGATGCTGATGGAACTTATTTAGGCAAATACCGTAAGATGCATATCCCTGATGATCCTGCATATTTTGAGAAATTTTATTTTACTCCAGGAGACTTAGGATACAAAGTATTTAAAACCAAATTTGCAACCATTGGAGTATTGATCTGTTGGGATCAATGGTATCCAGAAGCTGCTAGAATTACAAGCTTAATGGGTGCTGAAATGTTATTTTATCCAACTGCTATTGGATGGGCAACTGCGCAAGATGAAGCTACCAATACTGAACAATACAATGCATGGCAAACTATACAAAGAAGTCATGCTGTAGCAAACGGCGTTCCAGTGATCAGTGTGAATAGAGTAGGTCTAGAACAAGATGGATTGATGAAATTTTGGGGAGGAAGTTTTGTGAGTAACCCATTTGGTACTTTATTGTACAAGGCATCTCATGATCAAGAAGAAGTAGCGGTAATTGATATTGATACAGAGAAGTCGGATAGTTATAGAACACATTGGCCTTTCTTAAGAGACAGAAGAATTGATTCATATAGCCCCATTGTAAAAAGATACATTGATAATGAAGAATAAATCCCTGGAAATTTTTGCCGGACAAACTCCCAAATCTTTAGGATATTGTTTCCCTGCAGAATTTGCTAAACATGATGCTATTTGGTTAAGCTGGCCACATAAAGAAGAAAGTTGGCCTGGAAAGATCGCAAGTATTTATCCTTCATACTGTGCCTTTGTTAAAATCGTTGCTTTAACCGAAAGAGTGAATATCAATGTGGGCACAGATAAAATGCGTCAAGCTGCGGCCAAGATGTTAGAGTTAGCTGGGGTGGATATGAGTAAGGTTCAATTTTATTTTCATCCAACCAATGATGCTTGGTGTAGAGATCATGGGCCTTCTTTTTTAGTAAGAAATAATGCAGAATATTCAAAGGCCATTGTTGATTGGAATATTAACGCATGGGGGGGGAAATATCCACCTTATGATTTAGATGATGTCATACCAACAAGAATAGCAGAACAATTAAATCTTCCAATTTTTTATCCTGAAATAATCATGGAAGGAGGTTCGGTTGATTTTAATGGTGCCGGAACATTGATTACTTCAACTTGTTGTTTGTTGAATGAAAATAGAAATCCTCATTTAAATCAAGCACAAATTGAACAATACTTAGGAGATTATTATGGTATTGAACAAGTCTTATGGGTATCTGAAGGAATTGTTGGTGATGATACCGATGGTCATATCGATGATACTGTGAGATTTGTAAACGAAGATACTGTGCTAACAGTGGTTGAATCAAATGTGCTTTCTGAGAATTTTGATTTGTTACAGAAAAATCTGAAAGAACTTAAAGCCATGAGATTGGCCAATGGAAAACAATTAAATATTGTTGAATTACCTATGCCAGCAGATGTTGTATATGAAGGACAATTGTTACCTGCTTCTTATGCAAATTTTTATATTAGCAATGGACATATTATTGTGCCTACTTATCAATGTGTACAAGACGATCAGGCGATGCAAATCATACAATCATGTTTTCCTACAAGAGAAGTAGTGGGGATTGATTCAACTGATATTATTTGGGGCTTGGGAAGTTTTCATTGTTTAAGTCAACAAGAACCTAGTATTTAACTCTACAATATGTTTAATAAGTCTAATATAATTGGTTTTTTATTTTTCATAGTATTATTGGTAGCTTGTAATCGTCTTCCATATCAGTCAACGAATCGTTTTTATAAAAAGCAAACCAAAGACTTAGTCAAGCAAATTCAATTAGAACCTTCATTGCAAATTGTAAATAATTTAACTGCTTCAGATCAATGGGTAGGCACTACGAATTTCGATTTACGTAAGCCTAATTTTGTGATTATTCATCATACTGCTCAAAATTCATGTGATCAAACATTAAGAACTTTTACATTAGAAAGAACCAAGGTGAGTGCACATTATGTAATTTGCAAAGACGGAACTATACATCATATGTTGAATGATTATATGCGCGCTTGGCATGGAGGATTAGCAAAATGGGGGAATAACACAGATATCAATTCTAGTTCTATTGGCATTGAAATTGATAATAATGGATTTGAACCTTTTGAAACAGCTCAAATTAATAGTCTGATTTTATTATTAGATAAATTAAAGACGCAATATAAAATTCCAGCCGATAATTTTATTGGACATGGAGATATTGCACCAAAAAGAAAAGTAGATCCTAATATCCATTTTCCTTGGAATCAATTAGCGCAAAATGGATATGGTGTTTGGTATACCCCAGACACCACTAAAGTATTACCTGATGGCTTATCCATACCATTAGCTTTGTCCATTGTTGGCTATGATATTGCAGATACGACTGCTGCAATCCTTGCATTTAAAAGACATTTTAGACAGGATAGTACCCTTGAAATGTCTTTGGAAGATAAGTCTGTTTTATACCAATTAATCCAACGCAAGGTTACCGGAAAATAAACTCAATTTTTATAAATTTCTTCAAAATAGTTGTACACTAACAATTGTTAGTGTAAATTTGAAAAAATATTGATACATATGGACTTTAGTTTATCTGAAGAGCAGTTGATGATTCAAAAAGCAGCTCGTGAATTTGCACAACAACAATGTTTACCAGGAGTAATTGATCGTGATGAAAAACAAATGGTTCCAAAAGAACAATTATTACAATTAGCAGAATTAGGTTTTATGGGTATGATGGTGAGTCCTGATTATGGTGGAGCTGGAATGGATACCATAAGTTATGTATTAGCAATGGAAGAAATTAGCAAAATTGATTCAAGCGTGAGTGTTGCAATGAGTGTAAATAATAGTTTGGTTTGTTGGGGTTTAGAAAATTTTGCAAACGAACAACAAAAACAACAATATTTAATTCCATTAGCTCAGGGTAAAAAAGAGGGTAAATTATATATAGGTGCATTTTTATTAAGTGAGCCAGAAGCAGGAAGCGATGCTACACATCAACATACTGAAGCGAAAGATATGGGTGACCATTATGTGATTAATGGAATTAAGAATTGGATCACGAACGGATCAACTGCTAGTGTATATTTGGTGATTGCTCAAACAGATTATACAAAAGGGCATAAAGGTATCAATGCATTTATTGTAGAGAAAGATACTCCTGGTATTAGTGTAGGCGTAAAGGAGAATAAATTAGGTATTAGAGGTAGTGATACACATGCTATTTCATTTACTGATGTTAAAGTACCTAAATCCAATAGAATAGGTGAGGAAGGTTTTGGCTTCAATTTTGCTATGAAAACATTGAATGGGGGTAGAATTGGTATTGCTGCACAAGCATTAGGGATTGCTAGTGGTGCTTATGAATTAGCTTTAGCCTATAGTAAGCAAAGAAAAACTTTTGGCAAACCCATTCATGAACATCAGGCTATTCAATTTAAATTGGCAGAAATGGCCACTAAAATTGAAACAGCAAGATTATTGTGCTTTAAATCAGCATGGGAAAAAGATCAACATGTAGATTACACCACCAGTGCTGCTATGGCTAAATTATACGCAAGTGATACAGCGATGTGGGTAACTACAGAAGCAGTTCAAGTACATGGTGGATATGGATTTGTGAAAGAGTTTCATGTAGAAAGATTGATGCGTGATGCCAAGATTACCCAAATTTATGAGGGTACCAGTGAAATCCAAAAAATGGTGATTGGTAGAAGCATTACAAAGTAGTAATTTTGCTATCTAATCAACTATTTTGAATGCCTGTCAATATTGAAAAATATCAATCCATTATTAGTGAATTGAATCCGAATAAGGTTCAATTAATAGCTGTTAGTAAAACCAAGCCTAATGAAGATATTATTGAATTGTACAATTTAGGCCATAGAGCTTTTGGAGAAAATTATGTACAAGAATTAGTGGATAAAGCTGCATCGCTTCCAAAAGATATACATTGGCATTTTATTGGACATTTACAATCTAATAAAGTAAAATATATCGCTCCCTTTGTTCATTTAATTCATGGAGTTGATTCTGAAAAATTATTACAAGAAATCAACAAACAAGCAATTAAACAAAATCGAGTAATCGATTGTTTATTACAAGTGCATATTGCCACAGAAGAAACTAAATTTGGTTTTGATGCTGAAGATATTCAGGAATTGATTCAAAGTGGAAGACTAGCTCAGTACGCTAATATTCGAATTAAGGGCTTAATGGGAATGGCAAGTTTTTCAGATGACCCATCTTTACTAACCAAAGAATTTATGTCGTTAAAACAAATTTTTGATCAAGCTGCTACTCATTTAGGTAATCCATTCACAATACTTAGTATGGGGATGAGTAGTGATTATGCTTTAGCAATTCGTTTAGGCAGTAATATGGTCAGAATTGGAAGCCTTTTATTTGGAGCAAGGAATTATTCAAAATAATTATAATTAAAAAAATCCAAAAATTATATTTTTTATAAAAAAGAGGAGTCCCGTTTGGAGACTCCTCTTTTTTTTGTTATGAACTACATTATATCATTTTTGACCCCTTTGTGATGTTCATTATTTAGTTTTATTGAAATCAAATACTAATTGAGTAAAAGCTTTCACACCCACAATAAAACCTGATTCATCTAAATAAAAATCTGGAGTGTGGTGAGGGCCTGCATTTTTAGGATCTGTACCTTTTGGTAAAGCACCTACATTGAAGAAAAAGCTTGGTGCTTTTGCAGCGAAGAATGAAAAGTCTTCTGCACCAGTTACCCAAGTAGATTCTGAAACATTTTCTTCCCCTGCAGCTTTAATTAATGAAGGCAATGTTTTCTTTACTAAAGCTGGGTCATTATAAGTTACTAGTGTTTTAGTATCAATATGAACATCTGCAGTAGCGCCACTACTTTTAGCAATAGTTTCTGCAGTATGTTTGATTCTTTGATGAACTTCTTCCTGCATTTTCGAATCCAAGGTTCTTATAGTCCCAGTCATCTCTGCAGTTTCAGGAATAATATTAGATCTTACACCGCTATTGATGGTACCTACAGTAATTACTAGTGGAGCTTTTGTTAGATCCATTTGTCTACTAACAATATGTTGTAATCCTTCAATGATTTGTGCACTAGCTGCTATTGGATCTACGCCACCCCAAGGTTGAGAACCATGACTTCCTTTTCCATTCACTTTTATGGTGAACCAATCTGAAGATGCCATGAAAGCACCAGATTTATACTTAATAGTTCCTACAGGTGTTTGAGAAGATATATGAATCCCAAATACAGCTTCCACTTTTGGATTGTCTAATGCACCTTCTTTGATCATCAATGGAGCGCCGCCTTCCTCATTATTTGGAGATCCTTCCTCAGCAGGTTGAAATAAAAACACCACTGTGCCTGGTAGGTCTTTTTGTAATGAACTCAATACTTTGGCAGTAGCCATTAACATAGCTGTATGTGAATCATGCCCACATGCATGCATTACATTTACCTTTTGACCATTAAAATCTGTAGTTACTTTTGAAGCAAAAGGTACAGGTGTTCTTTCATACACCGGCAAAGCATCTATGTCTGCTCTCAATGCTATGGTAGCCCCAGGTTTCCCGCCTTTTAAAACTGCAACCACGCCAGTATTAGCAACTGGGTATCTAACTTCTACATTGGGTAAGGTTTTCAAAAATTCAGCAATGTATTTTCCAGTATTGACTTCACGATTAGATAATTCAGGAAACTCATGAAAATGTCTTCTCCATTGGATCATGGGAGCTTCCACTTCTTTAATCAATTGGTTGTATGCTTTTGGTAATTCTTGTGCATCAGCTACCAAAGCACTAGTTAGAAAGAGTCCGAGTAAAAGTTTACGCATAGTGTTTGTTTTATTATAAAAGTATATTATGATTGATATTCTCCAAAGACCGTCCTTAATGTGTCACTTATTTCACCCAATGTGCAATACGCTTCAACTGCTTCTATGACTGGTGGAATTAAATTAGTCCCATTCGTAGCAGCATTTTTAATTGCTAATAAGCAATTATCCACTTTTTGTTGATCTCTATTGTTTTTAAGTGCTTGTAGTCTTTTAATTTGTTCTTGTCTAATAGATTCATTGATTTTCAAAATAGGAATATTGACTTCCGAATCATTTCTAAATTGATTTACCCCAACAATAATCTTTTCATTGGATTCTATAGCTTTTTGATATGCATAAGCACTTTCAGCAATTTTATTTTGCATAAATCCAGTTTCAATAGCAGCAACACTTCCACCCATTTGATCTAATTGTTGCATTAGTTCCCAAGACTTTTCTTCGATCTCATTCGTCAAATTTTCTACAAAATAACTTCCTGCTAAAGGATCTGCTGTATCTGCAATACCACTTTCAAATGCAACAATTTGTTGCGTTCTTAATGCAATACTAGCTGCTTCTTGAGTAGGTAAGCCTAGCGCTTCGTCAAATCCATTGGTGTGTAAACTTTGTGTGCCACCTAAAACAGCGGCAATTGTTTGAACTGTAACTCTACTGATATTATTATGTGCCTGTTGAGCCGTTAAAGTAGCGCCACCTGTTTGCGTATGAAATCTTAACATCAAGGCTTTCTCATCTGTAGCACCTAAGTCTTTCATAATCTTAGCCCACATAGTTCTAGCTGCTCTAAATTTGGCTACTTCTTCAAATAAATTATTATGTGCATTAAAAAAGAAAGAAAGTCTTTTGCCAAAAATATTTATATCTAATCCCTTTGCTTGGGCTGCTTGTACATATGCTTTACCATTACTTAAAGTAAAGGCCAATTCTTGTACAGCCGTGCTTCCTGCTTCTCTAATATGGTATCCAGAGATACTAATACTATTCCATTTTGGTAGGTTTTCGCTACACCATTCAAATATATCAGTGATGATTCTCATGGATGGTTTTGGTGGGTAGATATAAGTTCCTCTAGCAGCATATTCTTTTAGAATATCATTTTGTATGGTACCGGATAAAGAACTGAGTGCAATACCTCTTTGCTTTGCCAATGCAACATAGAAAGCCAGTAAAATAAATCCAGTTGCATTAATGGTCATGGAGGTACTTATTTTATCTAATGGAATATCCTTAAATAAAATTTCCATATCTTTTAAAGAACAAATAGATACACCCACTTTGCCCACTTCTCCATCTGATAAATCATGATCTGCATCATATCCAATTTGAGTAGGTAAGTCAAATGCTACACTTAATCCCATTACACCTTGAGCTAATAAAAAATGATATCGTTGATTACTCTCTTCAGCGGTGGAGAATCCTGCATATTGACGCATTGTCCATAATTTACCTCTATACATATCGGATTGAACTCCTCTTGTATAAGGATAGCTGCCAGGTAACAATTGACCATCTATATCATTTGGAAGATGCTCACTGGTATAAACCTTTTTCACCTCAATACCACTATCTGTCTTTTTTGATAAAGAATCCATGCTTGAATTTACGAAAATAATAGGGATTGGGCTGCTAGAATATTTCTATTTTCGACATTTTAGGCAGTTTTATTTTGATTTATAACATGTAATTTTGTACCTAAATAGGATAGATATGTCAGCAACAAAAAATTTAACTACACCTGTCAGTTTTACTGATGGAGCAATTGTAGAACTTCATCGATTGATGTCTGAGCCTAATTTTGATCAACAACAAAGATTAAGAGTAGGTGTTAAGGGTGGTGGTTGCAGTGGAATGACTTATGTATTAGGTTTTGATGCTCCAAAAGCAGATGATCTGTTGTTCAATTTTGAAGGGATACCTTGTTGTATGGAACCTCCTCATCAGTTGTATTTATATGGTATGACGATTGATTGGCAGGGTGGGTTAAATAGTAGGGGGTTTACTTTTACCAATCCAAATGCGTCTAACACTTGTGGTTGTGGAACTTCCTTTTCAGTATAGTTTTACTTTATATGTATAAAAAAAAGGCCTCCGTATTCGGAGGCCTTTTTTTTATATCGAGTTATCATTATTTTTTCTTCTCAGACTTACCCAATGGTTTATCTTTTGCAAAATCAACTAATACAGGTGCAGCTACAAAGATAGAAGAGTAGGTACCTGTGATTACACCAATTAACATTGCAAATGCAAAACCTCTTGTTACTTCACCACCAAAGATGAATAAGATTAAGATGGTAATGAATACTGTTAAAGAGGTCATGATTGTTCTAGTTAAAGTTTGGTTGATCGCTTTATTGATGATTGCAGCATTAGATTGTCCTTTGTACAATTGGCTATCTTCACGAATACGATCATAAACAATGACAGTATCGTTCATAGAGAAACCAATTACTGTTAAGATGGCAGCGATAAAGTGCTGGTCAATCTCTAATGGGAATGGCACATAATTTCTTAAGAAACTAAATACAATCAATGTTACAAATACGTCGTGTAACAATGAGAAGATCGTACCTAAAGAGTATCTCCAATCGCGGAATCGAATAAAAATGTATAAACAAATGGCGATTAAAGCGAATACTGTTGCTTTTGTAGCACCTGCTTTCAAATCATCTGAGATAGAAGGCAATACTTTTTGTTGCTTCTGCTTATAATTTTCGTCAAATTCTTTGAAACTTGTTCCAGCTGGGAAATGCTTATTTAAACCTTTGAATAATAAAGCTTCTACTTCTTGATCAATATTATTTCCTTGATCTTTGATTTTATAAGAAGTAGTGATATTAATTTGATTCTTAGTATCTACAGTTTTAATAATTGGGGCTTCACCAAATACTGCTTTTAATTCTTCTCTTACTTCTTCAATATTGACTGCTTTATCAAATTTAACGGTGAAGCTACGTCCACCAGCAAATTCAACACCCTCATCAAATCCATTAAAGAAAGAAGCAATTCCTAATACAAGAACGACAGCAGATAAGACATATGCATACTTTCTGAATTCGATGAATTTGAAATTAGCATTCTTGAAAATATTTCTTGAAATTACGGTGAAATATTCGAAATGTCTATTCTTTGAAGTGTAGATATCGGTTATTAAACGAGATACAAGGATTCCGCAGAATAAAGACAATAAAATACCAATAATTTGAGTAGTTGCGAAACCTAGTACTGGGCCTAATCCAAAGTATGCTAAGATAATTGCAGTTAAAAGGGTAGTAACGTGCGCATCCAATACTGGAGACATAGAACGTCTATAACCATCTGTAACCGCTAATTGGTAGCTCTTACCTTTGGTTAATTCTTCTTTGATTCTTTCAAAGATAATTACGTTGGTATCCACGGCCATACCAATGGTTAATACTAAACCGGCAATACCAGGAGCAGTTAAAGTAAATCCTAATGCACTTAAAATTCCAATAGTAAATAATAAGTTTAAGATTAATGCAATATTAGCAACCCAACCACCAGTATTGAAATACAATAACATTAAAGCGAAAATTACTAAGAATGAAACGCCAAATGCCATTGCACCACCTTCGATAGATGCTTTACCTAATGTTGGACCTACTTGTTGATCAGCTACAATTTTTGCAGGAGCTGGTAATTTACCACTTTCTAAAATCTGCGCTAAATCTTGAGCAGTTTTCAATGAATAGTTACCAGAGATAGAAGAGTTACCTGTAGTGATAGCATCATTTACATTGGGAGCTGAATAAACAATATTATCTAATACAATTGCTAAAGGCTTGCCTACATTTCTAGTAGTCATTTTAGCCCAAATGCTTGTACCAATTTTATCCATATTCATTTTGATCGCTACTTTTCCGCGCTCATCAAAATCTTGTGCAGCATTGGCAACATGATCGCCTTCTAATTCTGCTAAACCGTTGTCTAATGTTTTAATAGCATATAAAGGAAGTACTTCTTTTGCTTTAGCATCAGTTGTTTCTTCATCTGCTTTACCATACATGAATACTAAATTAGAAGGGAATTTATTTTTCACTTCTGCTAGTGCTAAATACTGGTTTAATTTAGCTGTATCTTTTTTCAAGATATAACCAATCTCTCCTGGATAAACATAAGCACCCGTTTTAGATTGATATGGTTGAGTGAATTGAACAGTTTTTAATAATGGATTTCTGTTGCTGTTTAAGATATTAGTATCTTTTAATGCAGCCAATGCGCCAGAATCTGTAATGCCATTTAAGCTAGCTTCAATAGCTTTATCAGCCGCTAAAATACCATTTTGAAAATCTTTGTTTTCGAAAGTGTATACTTCAAAGAATTGTAAATTGGCAGTAGATTGTAAATAAGAACGAACACGCTCTTTATC
>CANHUW010000030.1 GCA_947463975.1 Bacteroidota bacterium | reverse complement strand
CAAGGCGTCTTTCACAGACTTAAAAAAAATCCCGAACCGAAATTCGGGATTTTGAGCGGAAGACCAGGCTCGAACTGGCCACCCCGACCTTGGCAAGGTCGTGCTCTACCAAATGAGCTACTTCCGCTTGTACAAGAACTATTTTTTGGAGTGCGAAAATAAGGATTTAGCGCACACCAACAAAATTTTTTCTATTTATATTCAGGCTTATACTGAGAACTTGTATTTACTTCTGGATTAGGCTTTTTAAACCCACTAGAGAATACTTTAGAGCAGTTACCTACTACTAAAGCCAATAAAGCAAATACTGACACATAAAAGAAAAATCTTGAAGAACTAACCCAATTAGTTGCTATATCTTTTTGCGCCTCTTCTGTTGTATGTAAATCTTGTGACATATAAATTATTTACGGATGCAAAAATAACAACAAGTTCTTAATAATCTTGCTCTTAGAGCACAATTTTATTAAAATGTTGCTTGTTTTTGATAAAGTAGTCCCAAACCAAGGACCCATTATAAACCCCATCCAATGATTTCATGGGTTTCGGGCTTTTGGTGCGTTTTAATTTACCTGATAGGATATGGGAAAAATATCCAAAATGAGCAGCAACGATAGCCTTGAAAAACGAAAAATCACCACTGAATAAACCCTTCCATGCAGAAATAGCATCCAAAGCAAACCTGCATGGTATTTTCCAAACTAGTTCTTGAGCAGGTAAATTTTTCGTCAACATGATTAAATTATTTCTAAAGTTGAGGAAAACTTTTCTACCGCCTCTTGGTAAAGTTCCTGCACCTACATGAAATACTTTCGCATTGGGGCATGCATATAAATGAAAACCTAATAATTGCATTCTCCAACACAAATCAATTTCTTCTTGATGCGCAAAAAATTGATCATCAAAACCATTCAACTGATGAAATAAATTCGAACGAATCATCATGGCTGCACCTGTCGCCCAAAAAATCGGACTTGACTGATTGTATTGACCATGATCTTTTTCGCAAACATCAAACACTCTTCCTCTAGAAAAAGGGTATCCTAATGCATCAATCCATCCACCTGCAGCACCTGCATATTCAAAACTTTCTTTTGCACTAAATGACAACACTTTTGGTTGACATGCACCTATTGTTGCATCAGCTTCTAAAAGCGCAACCATGGGATCAATCCAATGAGGATCTACTTCTACATCCGAATTTAATAAAACATAATAATCTGCTTTCACTTCTTTTAATGCCCAATTATATCCACCCGCAAAGCCCTCATTATTAGCATGAGTGATTAAAGTAACTTGTGCAAATTCATTCTTGATAACTTCAATAGAATTATCCGTGGAACCATTATCTGCCACAACGACTTCTAAATGCTCATATTGAGTAGCCATCACCGAAGGCAAAAATGACCTTAAATGATGAACGCCGTTGAAATTCAGAATGACTATAGCTACCCTAGGTTTCAATGAAATTTGTTTTTGCGAATGTAAGCCCAAATTATGGGAAATTGCACTAAAAAAACTAACTTCGACATATGCAAAAGGGACAAATTTTAATTCAGAACCTAGATTTGTTGAATCATCCCATTGGGTAGTAGTAAACAACAGTTTTATCTTTCTTAACATACTATTCAATAAATAGTAAGATTTCCTTCATTTTTATACAATCAACAGATGAACAATACAACAGTTAGTTCCAATACGCAAAAGTATTTGGACTTAGAAAATACCTATGGCGCACATAATTACCATCCCATTCCTGTAGTTTTAGACAGAGGTGAGGGCGTATACCTTTATGATGTAGATGGTAAAAGATATTTTGATTTCTTGAGTGGATATTCGGCAGTGAATCAAGGTCATTGTCATCCTGCGATCATTAAAGCCCTTCAAGAGCAAGCATCTAAATTGACCCTTACCTCTCGTGCATTTCACAATAATTTATTGGGAGAATATGAAAAGTATATTACACAATACTTTGGATATGATAAAGTATTGCCCATGAATACTGGAGTAGAGGGAGGAGAAACCGCCATTAAACTTGCAAGAAGATGGGGCTACGCAGTAAAAGGAATTTCAGAAAATCAAGCAAAGATTTTATTTGCAGAAGGAAATTTTTGGGGCAGAACTTTAGCAGCCATTTCTTCTTCTACTGATCCAAGCAGTTATAAAGGATTTGGACCTTATATGCCAGGATTTGGCATTGTTCCTTATAACGATTTGCAAGCATTAGAAACAGCATTAGCAGATTCAAATGTTGCTGCATTTATGGTGGAACCTATTCAAGGTGAGGCTGGAGTAGTTATTCCAACAGAAGGATATTTAAAAGGTGTAAGAGATTTATGTACAAAATACAATGTTTTATTTATTGCTGATGAGATTCAAACTGGACTTGCAAGAACAGGTAAAATGTTGGCATGTGATCATGAAAATGTAAGACCTGATATTTTAATTTTAGGAAAAGCATTAAGTGGTGGCACTCTTCCTATATCAGCCATTTTAGCGGATGATACTATCATGATGCAAATTAAACCAGGAGAACATGGATCAACCTATGGAGGTAATCCACTAGCATGTGCAGTTGCTATGAAAGCTTTGGAAGTTTTAAGGTCTGAGAAAATGGCGGAAAATGCAGCAGCTATGGGTGCTTTACTAAGAAGCGAATTAGAAAAACTACACTCCCCATTAATCAAATTAGTGAGAGGCAAGGGTTTATTAAATGCAATTGTGATCAATCATCCTGATCCAGAAGTTTCTTGGGAACTTTGTTTGTATTTGAAAGAGCTGGGATTATTAGCAAAACCAACACACGGTGATAAAATTAGATTTGCACCTCCATTAATCATTAATGAAGCGCAAATAAAAGAAGCGGTAGGAATAATTGCCGAAGCGTTAAAAAGAATTAGCTAAGAGTTGGAAAATATATCTTTTAAAAATGAGTCTCCAATGGGACTCATTTTTTATTGACCTCAATCTTTGGTAAGAATGTCATAATTAAAATAGCAAAACTTACTACGATACAAGCATACAAGGCCCATTGTTTTTGAGGACACTCTCCCATTGCACAAGCAGATAGAATTAAAAAATTTCTGATAGTCCAAGAAAAATTCAAAATAGCAAAAACCATATTGAATCTTTTTGCTGGAATATAGGGTAAGGCAAATAAAATAATATTCATTACGCCCATATATAACATAAACTTACCTGGCTGACCAAAATTCGTTTCTGCAACTTTCCATCCTGTAATCACCCAATCTCTGCTTTCAATGATCACTAATGGTTGTGTTGTTAAAAACAAAAGAAAGGCAGTAAGTATTAAACCAATGGTTTGAGAATATTTCATAGAGCGAAATTAAATATAAAACCTCGCTTTACCCAAAGGATTAGCTCCTCTCTTCGCTCGTCGCTTTTCCTTTCGGTATACTCGCTTTACCCAAAGGATTAGCTCCTCTCTTCGCTCGTCGCTTTTCCTTTCGGTATACTCGCTTTACCCAAAGCCTTTCAAGCAAATGCTTCGCATTCGCTTTGCTTTTTTAACGCTCGCAGGCTTACAAGAGCGAGCTCTTGACGCTGCTCGCATTAAAAAAGCCCGTCACTTTCGTGACAGGCTTTGTATCGAGGTCCCGAGCGGATTCGAACCGCTGTAGAAGCTTTTGCAGAGCTCTGCCTAGCCACTCGGCCACAGGACCCTTTTGGGACGCGAAAATAGCACAAAGAACTTAATTATAAAAGAATTTTACAGCTATTGCGATTTAAACGACATTTGTGCTATAAAAACAGAACAAATGCAACCCATTGGAGCTTCAGAAATGATTATTAACGATAGAGGGGCTATATATCACCTAAATCTTCGTCCGGAAGAAATTGCAGATACCATTATTACAGTTGGAGACCCTGAACGTGTTGCACATGTTAGCAAGTATTTCGATCAAATAGAGTTCCAACTTTCACATAGAGAGTTTATTACTCATACTGGATATATAGGTAATAAAAGAATCTCTGTTTTAAGTACTGGTATCGGTCCAGACAATATTGATATTGCCCTAAACGAAGTGGACGCTTTAGTAAATATTGATTTTGAAACCAGATTAATCAAAGACACTAAAAAATCAGTGAACATTATAAGAATGGGAACCTGTGGATCCTTACAAGGTGAAGTAGGTGTTGATCAATTAGTAGCAGGAACACATGGATTAGGCATAGATAATTTGATGCATTTTTATAAACTACAAAACAACGATGAAGAGAAAGCCATTTTAAATGCTTTTGAACAACATACACAAATTCTATCCAATAATGTTCATCCCTATATTGCTAGTGCAAGCTCTAGTTTATTAAAACATTTTACTGAAGGATATAGCCATGGTATTACTGTTACTTGTCCTGGTTTTTATGGACCACAAGGTAGAATACTTAGATTGCCATTAAGCATGCCTAACTTAGTTGATCAAATGACCAGCTTTAGATATGGTAATCATCATATCGCCAATTTCGAAATGGAGACCAGTGCCATCTATGGAATGTGTAATGCATTAGGCCATCAATGTCTAAGTATTAATGTAATTGTTGCCAATAGAGTAAAGAAAGAATTTAGCAAAGATCCTGCTAAAGCAGTTGATCAAATGATTCAAAAATCATTAGGTATTTTAGCAAGTATTTAAATTGTAATTATGGATATCGTTTTTTCAAAATATCAAGGAACCGGCAATGATTTTGTTATCATTGATAATAGAGAAGGCAATGTTGCCTTATCTACTAGCCAAATTGCATTTTTGTGCGATAGAAGAAAAGGTATTGGAGCAGATGGATTAATGTTATTAGGGAATGAAAAAGGATTTGATTTTTCTATGACCTATTATAATGCAGATGGCAATGAAGGAAGCATGTGTGGTAATGGCGGCAGGTGTTTGGTTCAATTTGCACATGATATAGGTATTGTGAAAGAACATTATCATTTTATTGCAGTAGATGGACCACATGAAGCAACTATTGATCATAAAGGATGGGTACATTTGAAAATGTCTGAAGTGAATGCAGTAGAACATGGAAATGATTTTCATGTAACCAATACAGGATCTCCTCACTATATAAAGCAGGTAAAAAATTTACAGTCTTTAGATGTATTTGCAGAAGGCAAAGCCATTAGATATAATGAAAGATTCACTAAAGAAGGCATCAATGTGAACTTTGTTGAACAACAACAGAATGGCTTATTTGTAAGAACCTATGAAAGAGGTGTAGAAAATGAAACTTATAGTTGCGGCACTGGTGTAACCGCAGCTGCATTAATAGCATGTTTACATAAAGAAGGAGATCAAACGATTAACATTGAAACCCTTGGTGGAAAATTAGCAGTCAAATTGCATCATAAAGGCGGTGGCCATTTTAACAATATCTGGCTAATGGGTCCTGGTACTTTTGTATTCAAAGGAAAAATTAATCTTCAATAAAGAATATCTATGGCTTTATTTAATGTACGAGTATACGGTATTTTGATTGATGAAGAAGACAGATTATTAGTAAGCGATGAATTTATTAGAGGAGCTTATATCACAAAACTTCCAGGGGGTGGATTAGAAATTGGCGAAGGCACCAGAGATGGATTGGCGAGAGAGTTTATGGAAGAAGCTAATTTAGTGGTTACCGTAGGAGAACATTTTTATACGACAGACTTTTTTCAGATTTCTGCTTTTAACAATGTAGATCAAATTATCTCTATCTATTATTTAGTACATTCAGATAACACAAAAGTTATTCAAGCAAAGACCGTAGCCTTTGATTTTTTACCTGAAGAGGTTGCAGATATCTCTGGCACAGCTGAACATCTAAGATGGATACCACTCTCGAAACTAAAAGTGGAAGATATGACGCTACCAATTGATAAAGTTGCTATTCAATTATTGATTTCAAGTAGAAATAACTAATCTATACTTCATTTGATTTTCCCATGGCAGCTAATTTCATTTTAGCGGCAGTCTCATGACCTAAATATCGCTCTATCCTATTTTCTACAAAACTTAATACAGGAGTTAACAATAAAGCCATACTAAATTTATACATATAGTTTACAATGCATACTGCAATAACAAAGGACCATGTCCAATTGTTGCCAATTTTAAATGCAATCACCAATACCACAAAACTATCTACTAATTGAGATACCACTGTTGAGCCCGTCGCTCTTAGCCATCCCCATTTCTCTCCTGTTCTTTGTTTGATTTTATGAAAGACATAAACATCTACTAATTGACTTACCAAGAAGGCAATTAGGCTGCCAATAATAATCCACATGCCTTGACCAAAAATCGCTTCAAATGCACCTTGCATACTCGGTATACCATCTGCTTGTTTTGATCCTACCCAAAATGCTGCAGGAGCAATATGCATTGCCAAATAAAACATTAGAAATGCATAAATAATTAAACTCACTGCAGTTAAACTAATTCTTCTAACTGCTTTGGGACCATAATATTCATTCACAATATCTGTAATCACAAATTCTAGTGGCCATAACAAAACTCCACAAGTCAAATTAAATGAAAGCCCAGACTCCCCAAAAATAGTTAGATTGGCAGGCGCTATTCCTAAGACACCCTCTAAAGAAAATATTTTTCCTCCAATACATTCTGCAATCAATGCATTGGCAACAAAAAAAGCAGTAATGCCTAAAAATAATTTAGTGGGCTTGTCTTTAAGTATGTCAGATATCATGTGCTTTAAGCAAATAAGGTGAATAATTGAATCAATAACATACCTAAATTGAAAAAGGTTTGCCATTTTCGCAAATCAAGATCTATTTTTTTGAAAATTACAATAAGAAATAAGATGCCTAATAGTAAATTTACAAATGGGGCCATCTCTAAACCCAGTACACCAAAGAAATTAGCTAAAAAATTAGGCATATGCCATCCTGGGATATACATAATAGCCATATCTATCAAAAAACAAATATTACAAAGCACGGCTAATCTTGAAAGAAAGGGAACATAGACTTTATAGTTCATATCAACTCGGAGGTTTTTAACATGTTAGAAGGCAATAAAATTACTAAAAAAGCCTTTTTAGTTGTAGGTTTGTTACACTAATTTAATACATTATGTTGAAGAACATTCTTAAAACTGCTCTACCTCATTTAATTGCAATAATTGTATTTGCCGTTGTGGCTATTGTTTATTGCAAACCAGCTTTAGAAGGTAAAGTATTGCAACAATCAGATATTACACAATTTAAGGGAATGGCGCAGGACGCGCTTCAATATAGAGAGCAATATGGCCATACACCATTATGGACCAATAGTATGTTTGGTGGCATGCCCACTTATCAAATAACCGGCGTAGTGGGTTATGCATATTCTATTGGTATATTAGATAGATTATTCACTTTATACTTGCCCGAACCAATCAATTTATTTTTCTTAGCAAGTATTTGCTTTTACTTTTTAGCACAAGTCTTAGGATTTAATAGTATCATTAGCATTGTTGGTGCTTTGGCATATAGTTACGCAACTTATAATCCAATTATAGTTACTGTTGGTCATATTACTAAAATGCATGCCATTGCATATCTCCCATTCTTTATTGGATCTTTATTCATTCTATTCCGTAAGCAATACATATGGGGACTTTTATTAACGAGTATTTCCACCGCCTTATTTGTTCAAGCCAATCACTTGCAAATAACTTACTATGGAATAATCATTGCTGTATTCATGTCTATATATTTTTTGATAACATGGATCAAAGAGAAAGATTTTAAAGCAATTTATACCACATTAGCTGCTGGATTGATTGCAGGCCTATTAGGATTGGCAGTAAATGCTCCTATCTTAGTAAGCACCTATGAATATGGCAAAGCATCAATTAGAGGTGGAAGTGCATTAGTGACCAAGGAAAGTAAAACCAACGCAACTGGCTTAAATAGTGATTATGCTTTAAGTTATAGCATGTTTACATCGGAACCCTTGGTGTTAATGTTTCCAAATATATATGGTGGTGGCGCAGATCCTAATGCAGTAATGGATATTGCACAATCAAAAGCAGTGGAAACTTTGCAACAAATGCAACCCGAAATAGGACAACAATTACAAGGCTTTTTAAATTTCTATTGGGGCGGTATAGGATTTACTGCTGGTCCTCCTTATATTGGTATTGTTATTTGCTTATTGGCATTGATTGGATTCTCTGTACAATCAAACCCTCATAGAATTTGGATTGCTGCTACCATTGTCTTGGCATGTTTATTAGCAGCAGGTTCCTATTTAAAAGGTTTCAACGAATTCGTATTAGATCATGTTCCTTTTTACAATAAATTTAGAGCGCCCAGTATGATAATGGTTATTCCAACATTATTATTGGGCATGATGGCCATGTATGGTGCAGAAGCCTTAAGTAAAGAAAATTCTTTTAATAATTTTATTCAGAAATACAAAACAGGCTTAGTATTAATTGCTTTAAGCTTTGTTGCAGTGTTCGCTATTTATTTTACTACTGATTTTAAAAATGAAGAGGATAAACAAAAATTGGCGCAGTGGAGTCAGATGGTGACTTCACAAGTAAAAGATCCTCAAGCTGCAGCAGCGTACATCACCCCTGCCACTGATTTATTCAATGGCTTGTCAGCGGATAGAAAATCATTAATGGAATCTGACATCACTAAAGCTTTATTATATTTAGTATTGATAGCTGTACTTGTTTTCTTAAGTATTAAAAAAATTATTAATCAAACTATTTTCTTTGTTGGTTTGGGCGTTTTAGCAATGATTGATTTATTTAGTTTGAATGCCAAATATTTAAAGCCTGATAGTTTTATAGAAGCAACTGAAAACGAAGCGGCATTTAATTTAACTCCTTTAGATATCGCATTGAAAAAAGATACCAGCAATTATAGAGTATTAGATATCCGTGGTGGTATTCAAAATGCATTTAATGGTGGCGCATTAATTGCTTACCATCATAAAACGGTGGGTGGATATAATCCTGCCAAATTGAGTATTTACCAAGACCTTATTGAAAATCAATGGTATAAATTCCCTAACTGTATGCCAACAATCAATATGCTGAATACCAAGTATGTTATTTCTGGTAATCCAACAACAGATACTATACCCAACAAAGAGGCCTTAGGAAATGCCTGGTTTGTAAAAGGGGTGCAATATCAAAAAGATGCTGCTAGCGTAATGAAGGCACTAGATACTTTCAATCCAAAAAATACTGCCATTGTTGAAGAAAAAGATAAAATAGCCGATTTAAGCAATATTGAAGTAGATACTACAGCAAGCATTCAATTAGTTAAGAATAACAATGATGATATTTTGTATGCTGCAAATACTTCCAAAAAACAATTAGCGGTATTTAGTGAAATTTATTATAACCTAGGATGGAAAGCTTATATTGATAATAAGGAAACTCCTATTGTAAAAGTGAACTATGTATTAAGAGCATTAGTGGTTCCTGCTGGAAAACATGAAATTAAATTTGAGTTTAGACCAAGCTCCATTGATATTTCTAAAAAAGCTTCTGGTATTGCTTCTATTTTATTATGGGGATTCATCTTGTTTGTTGGTTACAAAGCGTTAAAACAAAAAGAAGCATAGGATGTCAAAAGTTTCTATAATTATCTGTAGTTACAATAGAGCCAATTATATTGGCGCAGCATTAGATGCACTGTATATTCAAACCGCTGGCCTAGATTATTTCGAAGCGATTGTAGTGGATAATAACTCAACGGATGATACACCAGAAGTTTTCGCAGCTTGGAGAGCTAGTCATCCAGAAGGAAATTTTTACTACACTACCGAAACCAATCAAGGTGCGAGTTATGCCAGAAATACAGGCGCCTTTATGGCTAAATTTGATTGGCTATGTTTTATTGATGATGATGCCATTGCACACAAAGATTTTGTTCAAAATATAATTAGGCACATTAATGATCAACCTTTTGTTCATGGATTTGGCGGAAGAATCATTCCAAGATATGTCCCCACTGAACCCAAATGGATGAGTTATTATGTATCTAGTATGGTAGGTAATTTTGATTACTCCCCAATTGCATGTGCTTTTAAAAATGGCAAATACCCTTTAGAATCAAATATGATTGTTTCAAAAAAAATATTTGAAACAATCGGCGGATTTAATGCTCAACTTCCAGGCGTAGTGGGCACTTTAAGAATTGGCGGCGAAGGCAAGGATTTATTTTATAAAATTTTACAATTAGGTCATACTATTTATTATGATCCAAGTATCATAGTGGAACATGTAGTAGAAACTAAGAAACTTACTACAGAATATATGTACCGTGTAGCGAGTGGAATTGGAAGAGGCGAAAGAACAAGAACAAAAGCCATTAGCAATAAAGCATTTGTATCTAAGATAGTAGAATACCTATTAAAATTTGGCGCGTCAGTCATACTAGGAATAAAATATGCACTAGAAGGAAATCCTGCCAAAACATGGCCCATCATTCAATTTAGAATAGATACTTTAAAAGGGCTATTAGGATATTAAAAACACTTATAAAAATATGGTTTCCCTGCAATCATTGTAGAACTAAAGCCCCAAAGTGTAAAGACATTCTTTGCGAATCCAATTAATTTATTGAAATCAGTCAATGGATTTTTACCATGTGCCAAGTGCAATAAAAAACTCATTACAAAAGCATACACAATAGCCCAAGTAAAATTAAGCAATTGAACCATGTACCAAAATGCACCATATTGTTTTCTAATTCTTAAATGATTAGATACCATTAATTGCAAGCCTTTTTTATCAGATAAATTGGTATAGCTATTGTCTACAGATCCTGTTGCAGTTTGAATAGAACTTCCAATCAAATGAACTATTTCAATATCACCATACAAACACATTGTACCTAATTTACCTAATCTACTACACCACTCAACTTCTTCTGCATATAAGAAAAAATCTTCGTCCATTAATCCTGCTTTATCAATGGCCCATTTTTTCACCATCAAATAAGCGCCACTAATCCAATCAACTTTTTGCTCTTTGTTTGCTTTAATGATGGAAGGTTTAGTTGTTTGTAAAATTGAAGCTAAAAATTTTAAACTTGCACCCCAATAAGGCAAATCCATTAAATGATTCAATCCGCCTTTAACAAATTTACTTCCAGAAAATTGTGGTGTACCATCTGCATGAATTAACTGAACCCCACAGGCAATATGATTTGATTGCACAAATCTTTCGATACATTTTTCAATGGAGCCAGCCAGGATAAGCGTGTCCGGGTTTAGCAACAGAACCTGATCTCCCTTAGCTATTTTAATTCCAGCATTATTCGCTCTTGCGAAACCTGCATTATAGCCCATTTGGATATATTGAATAAATGGAAACTCATTTGTCAGAATTTGCTCGCTACCATCTTTAGAATCATTATCTACCACAATCCATTCAATCTCTTGATTTTCCATCAAAAATTTTGAGGCAGATCTCAAACAGTTTTGAATATCTGCAGTGGATTGGTAATTGACAATAATAATAGAGAGTAACATGCTCTCAAGATACTAAATCTTTTATATTTGCGTCTATAACGCTAAACATAGTGAACCAACCAATTAGAAAAGCCAACAATTTTGATATCATAAGAATCATCTTTGCATGGTTGGTGATTGTCTCTCACTCTTATGTACTATTGGGAAATAAAGGATGTGACCCATTATGCGAATGGACCCATCATTATATTAATTTCTCCTATTTTGGTGTTAAAGGATTCATCACCATTAGTGGCTTTTTGATTTTTAAAAGCTTGGAAAGAAGTCCTAATGTTGTAGATTATTTATGGAAAAGAATTCTAAGAATTTACCCGGGGTTAATGGTGGTTCTATTATTATCTATTGGAATGGCTTATTTAATTTATCAACCCAACCAAACTTATTTTAAATTCGAAAAAGAAGCAACTAGTTATATTTTAAATAATCTTACCCTTTATCATAACCAATGGAGAATTCATGGAGTATTTGATAAAAATTTTAACACAGCTATTAATGGATCTCTTTGGACAATGGGATTTGAATTTTTCTTTTACCTTGTATTAATATTGCTATTACCTTTTAGGCAATTTAAATGGTTGGTAATCTCCATTTTATTGATGACCATAATTGGCTTATTATTTGGAAATGTATTCCATATAGATACTTTAAAACACATCAATTTCAAACTAAGAGTAGACTTTATTGCTGAGTTGGGTTTCTTTTTCTTGATAGGATCCTTTTGGGCTGTATTGGATTGGAAAAATATTCCCTATAGGACTCTTTTGGCTTTGCTAGCTTTAATCTTAAGTATGGTAATTATTTATTTTAAACTAAACCCTATTTGGCTGGGCTTTAGTTGGCCATATTTGGTATTATACATTGGGCAAGGCAGTTCAAGATGGGCAGATTGGATACATAGAACCATCGAAGATCCATCTTATGGTATTTACTTATACTCATTCCCCGTTCAACAATTAATTATTTATTGTTTCCAACCTTCTGTAATGGTATTATTGTGGACCAGTACCATTGTTTCATTTATTTTGGGAATCGCTTCTTGGAAATTAATTGAAAAGAAAACACTTCGATTCAAAAACCTATTTGTTTTTGGGACGCATTAAATAACAAGAAAACATAAGCAATTTTGAAATAGGACCAATCTTTAAAAGAGATAATGGAAATTTCATTTGTACATCTAACATTTTTCTGATTACCCATAAAATTTTTGAATCTTCTACCCCCATCGCATTTAAATCTGCCATAGATCTAATTGTATAGTTTCTAAGTAACCTCCAATAATAATCATAGATCAATATATCATCAAAAGCAGCATTCCCTAATTTATGCGCAAACCAGATATTTTCTTT
>CANHUW010000029.1 GCA_947463975.1 Bacteroidota bacterium | reverse complement strand
GTTTAATATATAGAGCGTTTTTCGTAGATGAATTGTTACTACTAAAAATGTTAATATTTTATCAATTATGGCAAAGGAATTAATGACAAGAGCACAAGACTATTCTCAATGGTACAATGACCTAATTATAAAAGGTGATTTAGCAGATTATAGCGCAGTTAGAGGTTGTATGGTAATCAAGCCCTATGGTTATGCATTATGGGAAAATATGCAACAAACATTAGACAAAATGTTTAAAGATACAGGGCATCAGAACGCCTACTTCCCATTATTTGTTCCAAAATCTTTATTTGAGGCCGAAGAAAAAAATGCAGAAGGTTTTGCAAAAGAATGTGCCATTGTAACCCATTATCGTTTAAAAACAGATCCCAATAACAAAGGAAAATTGATGGTAGATCCTGAGGCTAAATTGGAGGAAGAATTAATTGTTCGACCAACCAGTGAAGCGATTATCTGGAATACCTATAAAACATGGATTCAATCTTATAGAGATTTACCCATACTAGTGAATCAATGGGCGAATGTGGTTAGATGGGAGATGAGAACAAGACTATTTTTAAGAACTGCAGAATTTTTATGGCAGGAAGGTCATACTGCACATGCAACCAAAGAAGAAGCCATTGCAGAAACTGAAATGATCTTAGATCTTTATGCAGACTTTGCAGAAAACTGGATGGCCATGCCTGTGATCAAAGGAGTTAAAACACCTAATGAAAGATTTGCGGGTGCTGAAGATACTTATTGTATTGAAGCTTTAATGCAGGATGGTAAAGCATTGCAAGCGGGCACTTCTCATTTCTTAGGGCAAAATTTTGCAAAAGCATTTGATGTAAAGTTCAGCGATAAAAATAATCAATTGGATTATGTGTGGGCAACTAGTTGGGGTGTGAGTACAAGATTAATTGGTGGATTAGTGATGACGCATAGTGATGATCAAGGATTAATGCTTCCTCCTAAGATTGCTCCTTTACAAGTAGTGATTGTGCCTATTTATAAAGGCGAAGAACAAAAAGCATTGATTGATGTCAAAGTAAAAGAGTTCGTTCAATCATTCAAAGCGGCCGGTATTAGAGTGAAGTATGATGATTCTGACAATCAAAGACCTGGATGGAAATTTGCTGAATATGAATTGAAAGGTGTACCAGTTAGAATTGCTATTGGTGCAAGAGATTTAGAAAATAACCAAGTGGAAATTGCTAGAAGAGATACCAAAGAAAAATCTTCCGTTTCAATGGATGGTTTAACGAATACGGTAACTGCCTTATTAGAAGAGATTCAAACTAATTTATTTGAAAGAGCGAAGCAATATAGAGATGAACATATTACAAAAGCAGATACTTGGGATGAGTTTGTAAAAATTCTAGACACAAAGGCTGGATTTGTTTCTGCACATTGGGATGGCAGTGCTGATACAGAGGAAAAAATTAAAGAATTAAGCAAGGCTACTATTCGTTGTATTCCACTAAATAATGAACAAGAAGCGGGTACTTGTATTTTAACCGGTAATCCTTCTACTCAGAGAGTATTGTTTGCAAGAGCTTATTAATGTGTTGCCACAATGGGCCTAAAACAAAAACCAATACCTGCTGCTTTAACGCCTTTTTTGGAAGGGAAAGTTTTGTTATTGGATAAGCCCATTGGATGGACTTCATTTAATATGGTTCAGAAAGTCCGCTATCTTACTAAGGTGGCTAAAGTTGGACATGCTGGAACACTTGATCCATTAGCAACAGGTTTATTAATTATTTGCACAGGGAAATTTACCAAGCAAATCAATACTTACATGGGTATGACCAAAGAGTATACAGGAACTTTGGTTATTGGAGCAACAACACCTACGTATGATTTAGAATCTGATCCTGAAAATTTCCAAAGCATTGAACATATTACAGAAGAACAAATTAAGGTTGCTACAAAACAATTTATAGGGGATATATTACAAATGCCTCCGCAACATTCTGCGATCAAAAAGGATGGTAAAAGATTGTATGAGTCTGCAAGACAGGGTATAGAAGTAAAAGTAGATCCAAGACCCATTACCATTGAAAGTTTTGAAATCACTCGTATTCAATTACCCCAAATAGATTTTAAAGTGGTATGTTCTACGGGTACTTATATAAGAAGCTTGGTAAAAGATTTTGGAGATGCTTTGGGTGTAGGTGCATATATGAGTGCACTAAGAAGAACAAAGATTGGCGCATTTAATGTTGATAATGCCATGCAATGGGAGTCATTGCAAAAGGATATTGAACAATTGTTCATTGAACAATAAGTTAAAATGGTAATCCAATGCCAAATTGCCAAGCATAATTATTTACCTTGAGGCTATTTTGCTTTATCTCAGACCATTGAATATTTCTGAGATTTAACCAACCATTATTGGTTATTCTAGTAGGGTCTTTCATTTTTAAAGCATAATCAATCCTGACAATAAAATAATTAAAGTCGAATCTTAATCCAGTGCCCACGCCAATGGCTAAATCCTGATACAATCTATTGAATTTAAATCCAGCCTTTGGATCTGCATCCGTATCTCTTGCATTCCAGATATTGCCCATATCTGCGAAGAGGGCACTACTTAATTTATATGACCCCCATTGAAATAAGTTAAATCTATATTCAATATTGGCTTCTAAGAGAACATCGGCAAAACGATCAAAATTAATACTGGTATTACTTGTGTCATAAAAATTAGAACTACCCAAGCCCAATTGTCTTAAACCCCATGCACGCATACTATAAGGTCCGCCGGCAGTAAACTGTTTGAAAAACGGAAGTGCGCCACCCAGTCTTTTATCTTTACTATAATTATTTCCATAGCCTCCCATCAACCTAAATGCCCACTCTGAATATGTTAGCTTGATGGATTTACGCAACTCTAATTCTGCTTTAATGTAGGTGTAAATGTTTTTATTCAATGATGGAATTAGATTGGTAATTGCACCTGCTTCTTCTATTCCAATCTTGATAAAATTAAATTGGTTAGCGTATTTTTTGGAAGGGGCTGCATGCGTGAAGGTAAATGTTTGGCTCATTACATTTCCATCATTGAAAGAAGATCTTAAGAATGGGTTTAATAAAAGTAAATTATCCAGCTTTGCAAATTTATTTAATTGATATATTTCTATATTAATTGGTTTATAGATGAAAGTCTTTTCTGAGGTATTGTTGGTACTCTTCCATTCGTATCCCCAACTAGTGGTAAAGGATTTTAATTGGTAATATTCTAATCTGTTAATACTTGATCCGTTTAATAAAAAATTAGACTTAGTAGAATAATTTTTTGCGTGTTGATGTTTGAAAAATGGAATTAAAATATTAGGAAAACTATATGTATGTCCTAGATTCCAAAGCAAGGTTTGTGCAAATTGGTCTTTACTATTATTTAAATTTAATTCGACGCCAGTCCTGAAAGAAGTGATGCTTGGTATAGATTTTTTCGCAACATTTTTATCTCTATAAGTTAAACTAGTGGAAAGCCCTAGTAAATTACCTCCCCCTAATTGAGCAGAGTTTTTACTGCCCTCAATATCTGCACTAATACTTCTTCTTAAGCTTGGAACAAGCAAATAATGCAAATAAACGCTGTCGTTTTTTATAGTAGTTCTTGAGTCAATTTGTTGCCAAGCACCTAAACTACTATAGTTATTTAAAGTTTGAAAAAATTTAGCTTCATTATAAGGCTCTCCAATTTTGATAAAAGACTGTTCTTCGAAAATACTAGTTTTAAAGAGAGGTTTTTTGTAAAGATGAACGATTGATTTGTATTCAACTCTATTCGGGATGAATTGTGTCATTACAGAATCTGGATTGTCATTCATACTTAAGTCGCTATAAAATAGCTGCTTCCCAATAGGATATACTTTATTGGAGTTACTATTTATATTTCTTAATTGAATACTTATTTTCCATTTCGGGTTTGTTAGATTGATTTTATTTGCGGTGATGACTTGGTCCATCTGAAGTAGAGGATCCAAATTTACCTCCATTAATGAAGGATCTAGCGTATCAATTTCCGCAAATATTTTTTCCTTAGTAAAATTGTAGTATCCATTATTTCGAAATAACTCAACCAATCTATCCAATTCATTATTGATTATTTGATTTGAGTAGGTATTCCCTTTTTGCAAAAACGATTGTGCTACATTGGCTTTAGCAATTTTTTGTAAATTTGGGTCTGATAATTCATAAAATACCGAGTCGATAATTGTTTTTAATTGCAAATCAACCTTCATTTGAATAGTCGTTCTATATTCGTTTTTTATTGTATCGATAAAATAATGAGGGGTAATTATGGCATTATTGTAACCCTGTGAAGCTAAATAAGCTTGCATGTAGTTGATGGATCTTGGAATTCTATCAGCATGAAATTCGACTGGCTGTAAGAGGGTTTTAAAAAAACCAAATTGTCTAATGTAGTTTGCTTTTAAACTATCATCCCAATATTCCTCTAAAGCGAATTTTATTTCTTTTTTGAATTGTTTACTTTGTTGTCCTTCAACAATGATTTCATTTTTGTAAACAAAGGGTGTTTCTTTTGGATAATCATGCACAAGGGCCTTTTTGAGGTCAGCGCAGCTGTTTAACAAAAATATTAGGCCTAATAGGCCATATCTTGAGTAGAATCTAATATTTTTATTGTTCAGTAACCACATAAAGATGATTAGTAAGAATGAGCTCAAATATATCCAATCTTTTGCCCATAAAAAACAATGGGCCCAAGAATCTGTGTTTATCGTTGAAGGACCTAAATTGGTAGGAGAGCTTTTGGATTCAGATTGGGAGGTAGAAGCCGTTTATTGCATAGAATCATGGTTGAAACAATGGAGCAAGCCTATACCACATTTAACCATTGTTTCAGACCAAGAGTTAGAAAAAATAAGTTTATTACAGCAGCCTAATCAAGTGCTTGCTTTAGTAAAAAAGAAACCATATAATGCTCCTTTAACTTTTAACGGAAACTTCACTTTAGTATTAGATGGTATTCAAGATCCAGGTAATTTAGGTACCATCATTCGAACTTTTGATTGGTTTGGCGGGAAACAAATTATAGTCACTGAAGATACTGCAGGTTTATACAATCCAAAAGTAATTCAAAGTACGATGGGGAGTTTTTTAAGAGTTAGGGTAGAAGTTGTTCATAACATAGCTGCTATTTTGTCTCAACAAAAATTACCAGTATATGGTGCACTCTTGGAAGGAACCTCTATTTATCAAACTACATTTCAGCAAGATGGATTTTTAATTATTGGTAATGAATCAAAGGGGATTAGAGAAGATTTAATTTCTTTAATAGATCATGCAATTGCTATTCCGCAATTTGGAAGTGCTGAATCTTTAAATGCTGCTGTTGCAACTGGAATTATGCTTTCTCATTGGAAAGCTCAATAATTAATCAAATTTGATGGTCTTTGCAGGACTAATTCTATTGATCCAAATAGCAGGTATTAAAAAAGAAAGATAACTCACTACTGCCGTTCCAATGATTACAAGTATTATTTGTGAAGGAATCATTTTTATAGGTAAAGTTTTCATGAAATAAGCCGTCTCGTCTAATTGTATACATCCAGTATAGTATTGTAGTAAAGATAAGCCAATACCTATGACTGATCCAATCGCTATACCCATCCAATTAATAAAACTTACTTGGTATAAAAATACGCTTCTAATAAATTGTTCATTGGCACCCATAGCGCTCAATGTGCCAATCATGTGTACTCTCTCCAATATTAAAATAAACAAACATGTCAGCAAGTTCACTACGGCAATAATTAACATGATGGTTACCGCTACATTTCTATTGACTGTTTGTACTCCAATCCAATCAAAAATTTGCGGATAATCTTCTTCTATACTCGTTGCCACTGTATTTGGAGGGCAAAGCGCTTGTATTTTTTTAATTAAATAAGAAGCGTCTGAATTTTCGTTTAAATGAATGCTATAGCCACTTATCTCAGTGCTACCTGCGTTTATAAATTGTAAAACATTTAAATCGATATAAATAAATTGGGTGTCATACTCTTCAATTCCAGAGTGATAAATTCCTTTAACAATCAATTTCTTTTCCCTTGCTCTACCATCTTGTAAAAAATTTATTCTTACAACTGAACCAATGCTAGCGCCAATTTTATCGGCAATTTCTTCAGACAAAATTGTTTCATTACTTTTTTCAATATGCAATGCATTATGCTTTGACCCCTTTCTTATAAATGGTATAGGTTGTTTCAATTGAACACCCTTTACAACTACTCCTTCCATTTCTTTTTCAAATGCAATCACTCCTGTCTGAGTTGCATAGGCATCTATATTTTTTATACCTGGTAATTGTTGAAGGGCATTCACTAATTTAGGAGATTCATTTAACACATAGCCATTGATGGCATTGATTCTGATTGTTCCCCAAAATTGGTAAACCTTTTGGGAAATTTGTTCTTGAAACCCATTGACAATTGAAAGCGTCAGTATAATTGCAGCTATGCTTATGGAAGTTGCAGCAATAGAGAGTTTAACAATAAAACTGGTATTGCTTTTGCTTTTTTGGAAGCTCATCCTTTTTGCTATTTCAAAAGCAGTGTTCAAATGGTTTATTTTTTTCAAAACTAACTTATTTATCATTATATATTATGAAATATGGCCTAGTTTCGTATTCAATTAAAGACAAAGGAATGAATAAGGCCTTGATTTTTTTATGGATTCTTTTTATACAGACTAGTCTGTTTGCACAATTCAATCCGGATCAAAACTTGGATAGCGCTATTCATACTATCTTGGTTCACCCAGAAGGTAGGCCAAGAGATTTACCCATTATAGGCTTAAACGATCCAGCAGTATTGACAGTTAGTTTTGATGATTTTAATTTTAGTTACCAAAACTATTTTTACAGCATTGAATTAGTGGATGATCAATGGCAGCCTGTACCGTTGACTCCATTTGAGTATACAACAGGTTTTGCTCAAAACAAGATCAATATATTTAATATCTCTTCTATCGCTTTTCAACCTTATTACCATTATCAATTCAATCTTCCCAATCAACAATGTAAACCAACTAAAGCAGGTAATTATATTGTGAAGGTTTTTAAAGATGGCAATCCATCCAATATCGTGTTTACTAGAAGATTTTATGTAGTGAATTCGCTCATTGGTGTTTATGGGTCTGTTCAAGAACCGTTTGACGGTGCTATTTCTAGAACCCACCAGAAAATACAATTAAGTTTGGATGTAAAGCAATTGTCTTTTTTTCAACCAGATCAAATAAAAGTAGTAGCTATACAAAATCATCGTTTAAATGATGCTAAAACAATTACTGAACCTAGTTTTATTAGAGGTAACCAAATTGAATACAATAGTGATAGAGATTTAGTTTTTCCTGGAGGAAATGAAGCAAGATGGTTGGATTTACAAAGCTTAAGGCTGAGGTCGGATAGAGTGCAGCAGATTGACGTAATAGATGGTTTGACTAGAATTATTGTAAAACCTGATTTTTCTAAATCCCAATCTCCGTATTTTACTTTTAATGATTTAAATGGTGCATTTATCATCAGTAATACAGAATCATTACAAAGTGAATATCAAAATGATTACGCTAAAGTACATTTTACCTATAAGCCCCCTAATGGAATACCCTATATTGGAGAAAAATTATACCTAATTGGTGATTTAACTCAAAATAAACTGAATAAGGAATCATTAATGCAGTTTAATGTTTTAAAAGGACTGTATGAAAAAACAATGCTTTTGAAACAGGGGTACTATAGTTATCATTATATTTTAAGAGATATAGAAAAGCCAATGCCGATGGATGATTATAAGGAAACAGAGGGAGATCATTGGGAAACGGAGAATAGTTATACCATCTTTGTTTATTATACGGCGCCTGGAGCCAGGTATCCTATGATTGCGGGATTTTCGACGATAAATTCAAGGCAAAATTGGTAGGTTAATCACTTGGCTTTTAGTACCTTTGCAGCGGCAGGTCTTGCACGACCAGCTCCTGCTGAACCTCCCCAGGACAGGAATGTAGCAAGGATAGGCGGTTGTAGCGGTGCGATGTAAGTAGCCTGCCACTTTTTATAACTTAGGTTAGAAAGTGGCATTTTTTTATCTGTTTTAATGTAGATTTAATAAAGACTTTTCAAACAATAAACCTACCCATATGAAATTTTTTATCGACACTGGCAATCTTGCTCAAATCAAAGAAGCAAATGAATTAGGTATCTTAGACGGTGTTACTACCAACCCTTCTTTAATGGCCCAAGTGGGTGTAAAAGGGGAGGCTGCAATAGCTGCACATTATAAAGCTATTTGTGAAATTGTAAATGGCGATATTAGTGCCGAGGTATTGTCTACCGATTTTGCAACAATGGTTGAAGAAGGAAAGAAATTAGCGGCTATTCATCCAAATATTGTGGTGAAAGTTCCTATGATTAAAGATGGTATTAAAGCTATTAAATGGTTTACCGATAATGGAATTCGTACCAACTGTACTTTAGTATTCTCTGCTGGTCAAGCTATTTTAGCTGCTAAAGCAGGTGCAACATACGTATCTCCATTTATTGGAAGAATTGATGATAGCTCTTGGGATGGAATGGAATTGATTGGTCAAATCCGACATATTTATGATGTACAAGGTTTTCAAACACAAATTTTAGCAGCTTCTATCAGAAATGCTTTGCATATTGTGAAAGCAGCTGAAGCTGGTGCTGATGTTTGTACATGTCCTTTAGATTCTATTTTAGGATTATTGAAACATCCTTTAACAGATATTGGTTTAGCGAAGTTCTTGGAAGATGCTAAGAAGATGTAATTTTTTTTAAAGCTTCGCGCTTTGATAAATTAGATAGAGATGGGTGGTCCTTAACAAATTGGGCTACCCATTTTTTATTGGTGTAACTATATGCTCTTAATGCCCATCCAATAGCTTTGCGTACAAAGAAATCTTCATGCAATTGACTGTTTTCAATATACTTACTTAATAATGTTGTGTCGGTCTTTGTTTTGTAAGTGAGCTGAAACAAAATACTCATCCTAATTAACCATTTATTGGTAGACTGATTCCACTTGCCAGTATATTGCTCTATCCATTCTGGATATAGTAAAAAGAACTTACTAATAACATGGGTATTGGTGCTATCTACAGAGTCCCACCAGCTATTATGCGTAATTATCCATTCAATGAGTGGAACTGTTTTCTTGGTCCATAATTTTTTATGATGACCAAGCAGTTCAATGGCGAAATAATGCAGCTCTCTTTGTGGCACAGCAAAGCATTCTTTTACAAGTAGGGTTAGTTCCTCGTGATCTTTGATTGCATGTGATTTATAAAAATCCTTGCACAGTTTTCTTCTTAAGGGTGTTTTGATGCCATAAAATTCAAACTGATGCAACAGGTATGCTTTAGCTCCTTTAGCAATTTCTTTATCAGCATGCTTGCTACATATTTTTTGAATCTCTTTTATATAGGGGTGTGGCATTATTTATTGAATGAACTTTTAATTAGTTTAAATTCCAACCACTCTTTTGTTAAATGCGCTATTTCTTGCAGCTTCTAAAATGCGGATAATATTTTTACCTTCTTGTGCAGAAGTAGGAACCTCGGCATTATTTAAAATCGCGTCCGCCATTTTCTCATAAAAGATACCATAATTACCCGCCTTACTTGGAATCACCCTGTTTGAGATCAATCCATCGTTGTCTGTAAATAAAGTACCGTAATCTTCTTTTGCTTCAACTCCCCAGTTATCGGAACCTGGTATTTTACCTGCGATTAAATCTGCTTCTTGAACGTCGGATCTATTTTTTATGAAACTTCCTTTAGTACCATAAATTTTATATCCTGCTAATTGAGTCATAAATACCATACCACTTGTCAACGTTATTCTATGACCTGGATAGTACAATATCATATGAAAGTAATCATCTACTATGCCCACTTTTCTGGTTATTCTGATATCTGCAAAAACCGCTAAAGGCATACCAGACAAAAGAATCGCTTGGTCTACTAAATGTGGACCTAAGTCGTATAATAAACCTGCGCCAGGTGTTACTGATTCTTTATGTTTCTTCGGGCTTAGTGTGGTTCTATATCTCTCAAAACTTATTTGAATATCCAAGAAATCTCCAATCGCTTCTTCTTTAATTAATTGCTGAATTGTCAAAAAATCTGCATCATATCTTCTATTATGATATACAGCCAATTTTAATCCTTTTTGTTTTGCAATTTCGTCTAACTCTTGCGCTTCTGCAGCAGTAATGGTAAAAGCTTTTTCACATACCACATGTTTCCCTGCAAGCAATGCTTGTTTGGTATAAGTAAAGTGTGAATCATTTGGGCTATTCACCACTATCAAATCAATCGAAGCATCTTTTAATATTTCTTCATAACTAGAATAAGACTTAGTGCCAGGATAGGCAGCTTCGATGTTTTTAGTAGAACGTTCCCAGCTACCTACTAAATTAAAATTTGGATTGGCTTGAATAAATGGTGCGTGAAAGACTTTTCCGCTCATTCCAAAAGAGACTAGTGCAGTGTTTATCATATTTTAAAGATAAAAAAAATCCCCTTGGGATTTCTAAATCATAAGAGGTTTTATAAATTATGCTTTATATTTTCATTAAAGCTAATTTATATAACAAAAATCCCCCTGATAACTCAGAGGGATTTAAAATATTCGTAAGAGGTAAAAAATTCTACCCAGCTACTTGCTTTCTAATGATATTCAAAGCGCCACCTGCTTTAAACCACTCAATTTGTTGTTGGTTATAAGTATGGTTTGCTTTAATAGTATCTGTAGTACCATCCTTATGTGTTAACACTAAAGTTAATGGAGTGTTTGGAGAAAAGCTAGTTAAGCCTGTTACATCAATGCTATCATCTTCTTGAATCTTATCGTAATCTGCTTTATCTGCAAAAGTTAAAGCCAACATACCTTGCTTTTTCAAGTTGGTTTCGTGAATGCGAGCAAAAGATTTTGTCAATACCACACGAACACCTAAATGTCTTGGTTCCATTGCAGCATGCTCACGAGAACTACCTTCTCCGTAGTTTTCATCACCTACTACAATTGTTCCAATACCTGCAGCTTTGTATGCTCTTTGTGTATTAGGTACCGTATCGTAATTACCGTTGATTTGGCTCTTCACATTGTCAGTCTTCTCGTTAAAGAAGTTTACAGCCCCAATCAATAAGTTATTAGAGATATTATCTAAGTGACCACGGAACTTTAACCAAGGACCTGCCATAGAAATATGATCTGTAGTACACTTGCCTTTCGCTTTGATTAATAATCTTAAAGATTTTAAATCAGTTCCTTCCCATGCAGCAAATGGATCTAATAATTGTAAACGCTTAGATGCTGGATCTACAGCAACAACTACTTTAGAACCATCTTCAGCAGGTGCTTGGAAACCTGCGTCTTCCACCGCAAATCCTTTTACTGGTAATTCATCACCAGTAGGGGCGTCTAATTTAACTTGTTCGCCTTTATCGTTGGTTAATGTATCTGTTAATGGGTTGAAAGTTAAATCACCGGCAATCGCTAATGCAGTCACTAATTCTGGAGATCCTACAAATGCATAAGTGTTTGGATTACCATCTGCGCGCTTTGCAAAGTTTCTATTGAATGAATGTACAATCGTATTTTTTTCTTTTTTCTCTGCACCTACACGCTCCCACATACCAATACAAGGTCCACATGCATTCGCAAATACCTTAGCACCAATTTGGCTGAACACGTCTAAGAAACCATCTCTTTCAATAGTGTATCTTACTTGCTCAGAACCTGGAGTAATCATGTATTCTGCTTTAGTTGTCAAACCTTTTTGAGCAACCTGTTTTGCTAAACTCACTGCACGACTGATATCTTCGTAAGAAGAGTTGGTACAGCTACCAATTAAACCCACTTCGATTTTTGTTGGCCATCCGTTTGCAGCAGCCACTTCTTTCATTTTAGAAATTGGTGTAGCTAAATCTGGAGTGAAAGGTCCGTTTAAATGTGGCTCTAAAGTATCTAAATCGATTTCGATAACTTGATCAAAATATTTTTCTGGGTTGGCATACACTTCTGCATCTGCAGTTAAGTGCTCGGCAACTGCATCAGCTAAAGCAGCCACATCTGCACGTCCTGTAGAACTTAAATAGCGGCTCATGCTTGCATCGTAACCGAAAGTAGATGTTGTTGCACCAATCTCTGCACCCATATTACAAATTGTTCCTTTACCAGTACAACTCATACTTGTAGCACCTTCTCCAAAATATTCTACAATCGCACCAGTACCTCCTTTAACAGTTAAGATACCAGCTACTTTTAAAATAACATCTTTAGGAGCAGTCCAACCATTTAACTTGCCCTTTAATTTAATACCAATTAATTTAGGCCATTTTAATTCCCAAGCCAATCCTGCCATCACATCACATGCATCTGCACCACCCACACCAATGGCTAACATACCTAAACCACCAGCGTTCACTGTGTGAGAATCGGTACCAATCATCATACCGCCAGGGAATGCATAGTTTTCTAACACCACTTGGTGAATAATTCCAGCGCCTGGTTTCCAGAAACCTAAGCCATATTTATTTGAAACAGAAGCTAAGAAATCATATACTTCTTTACTTTCTGTTGTTGCCACTTGTAAGTCTTGTTTTGCTTCAACCTTTGCAGAGATTAAGTGGTCGCAATGTACTGTACTTGGTACAGCCACTTTAGGACGGCCAGCTTGCATAAACTGCAATAATGCCATTTGTGCAGTAGCGTCTTGCATTGCTACACGATCTGGCGCAAAATCGACATAAGAACCACCTCTTTCGAAGCCTTCTAATTTTTGATCACTATGCAAATGAGAGAATAAAATCTTTTCAGATAAGGTAAGAGGACGTCCTAACATTTTACGAGCCGCTTCCACTTTCGCTGGCATTTCAGCGTATACTTTTTTGATCATTTCGATATCAAACGCCATAGTTGTAAATTTTAATTTTTAAACTG
>CANHUW010000028.1 GCA_947463975.1 Bacteroidota bacterium | reverse complement strand
GGAACCTGAGCCAATTGCAGAACCAATTATGGAGACTTCATTTAGAATGGTTGAACATACAGAAGAAGAGTCAGGTATGCAATTAGTGATGAAGGAAGTGGAGTTGACAAATACTGCAAGACCAGCTCATCAAGATTTTGATATGCCAATAGACAATGCAGAAGAACAAAGAAGAAAAGTGGCTGAAAGAATTCAAAAATTAAGAAATCTTTCTTTTAATATTAATAATGGCGCTGATCCAAATACAGAATTTGATGCCGTTCCTGCTTATGTTAGAAGAAATCTAGATTTATTTGGAAATACAATGGCTTCAGTAGAAAATTATTATAGTAAGTACACTGTTGATCAAGATGAAAATAATCAAACCAATATTTCTACCATCAATTCCTTCTTAGATGGCAAGAAGCCAGATTAATTTTTTTATGGTACAGTTGATTTTAGTTGTAACACTCCCCAAAAGGGAGTGTTTTTGTTTTAGACAGTTTATGTACCTTTATTGAATGCAAACAGTATTAATAACAGGTGGTACGGGAATGGTAGGGCAATCTCTAACGGACTTACTTGTAGAGAATGGCTATGAAGTAATAATACTTACTAGGTCACCTAAAAAGTCGAGTCGTTTGCATGTAAGCTTTGCCAAATGGGATATTGATCAAAATTATATAGATCCCAAAGCTTTAGAAGTTGCTAATATCATTGTTCATTTAGCTGGCGAATCAGTAGCAACTAAACGATGGACTGCAAAAAGAAAGCAAGAAATTTTAGATAGTAGGGTAAAGTCTGGTTTCTTGTTAACCAATGCTTTAAAAACCATGAAGCATCAGGTACATACCTTTATTGGAGCTTCTGCAATTGGCTGGTATGGTCCTGATAATACTCATAGCTTACAAGAGGGGTTTGAAGAAAATGATCCAGTAGATGATTCATTTTTGGGTAATACTTGTAAACATTGGGAGGACAGTGTGAAGAATATTGCTGCATTAGGCATTAGAATGGTTACTTTAAGAATTGGAATTGTTTTAAATAAGAGAGGCGGTGCTCTATTGGAATTTATAAAGCCTGCCAGATTTGGTTTTGCCACTATTTTGGGGGACGGTAAGCAAATAGTTAGCTGGATTCATCAACAAGATCTTAATGCCATTATATTGTTTGCCATCACTAATAAACAAATCGAGGGAGTATTTAATGCAGTGTCTCCAGAACCAATTTCAAATAAAACGCTAACTATTCATATAGCTAAACATTACCATTCTTGGTATATGCCTATCAATGTTCCAACATGGGCATTAAAACTACTTCTAGGAGAAATGAGTATTGAGGTATTAAAAAGTACCAATGTTTCCTCCAAAAAATTGCAAAATGCCCAATTTTCATTTCAATTTCCAACCATTTCTGCCGCATTAGAGCATTTACTTTAAATTTTTCATTTCCCCGTTTTTAACATGTGTATGTAATTACAGGTAATGATTTAAATATATTTTAATTTATTATATATTTAAATGTATAATATACAATGTAATATAAAAGTTAACATATATAAATTAAATTAATACTAGAATAAATTCTTAACATGATAATGTTATATTAGATTACATCAAAGAATAATAACTCGATTTAATTCATATGTAAGTATTTGGTTTTCTAAGATGGTTCTATGGTCTTTAAAATTGTGCCATAGTTATCTTATAATAAACCACTGCTTCTAAATGTAAAAAATTGAAGTTTACTCATGGTAATTAAAATGTAACATATTATGTCAAACAAAGGTACCGGTGCTAAAAAGTTAGATATTCTAAACCTATTTTATAGTTTAGGTGCAGTAGTCATTTTAATTGGGGTAATTGCCAAATTACTTGAATGGGAGGTGCAAGATATATTTATGACTGTTGGTTTAACTATGGAAGCAGTAGTATTTGGTGTTTCTTCCATAAAGTTCATCAACAAAGATAAGAATGAAGAAAATTATGATCAACATGCAGATAATCAATTTCAAAAAGACGCACTTAAAGTTGAACCATTCGAGGTAGAACCAGTCAATGACCAATTAATCCATAGTTATGTATTACCTCAAACAATTGATATAAATAATTCAATTCAAACCCAATCCTTCCCCCAAAGTGAGCAATCAATTAATTATGATGTAAAACAACCAATCGAACAATTTGCGCCTGATCTTTTATGGCAATTAGATAAATTGGGTATAATATCATTTCCCAAGGATATATTTTATCAGCCAGAATGGGCAAATTTAAGTGAAGATCAATATGGAACGGTCACAGAATTATTTTTAGCACTTTTTGGCAAAAAAGTGGTTCCTCAAAAAAATATTCCTTTATTAAAGTCTTACGATATTAGATTACCTGAATCTGGTATTGGTGAATTAAAAATTCAAAATCCAGTATCCCTAACAGAAGAAGGCCTTAAGGCCCTCATATTGGCATTTAAGCCATACAGATATAAAGGATTCTTTGACGTATTTGTCTTATACACTGATGGGAAAAATCATTTTATACGATCAACAATGGAGAATGAAATGCAAGTATATTCAGGAATTTCATTGCCTTTGGAAAACTATTGCAAAAAATTTCATTCTAAAGAATTGATTGTATCTCCAGCTCTTGATTTCATAGCCCCGTTTGTTAAGTTAAAAAATGAAATTTTACTTGATTACTTAATTAAGCATTTTGATAAGCAGAATGTAGATGCTTTGGAGTTAATGGTTCAAATTTTATTTGATAAAAATGACCAAACTAAGTTATTCTTTTTAGATAAATTAAAAACTATTGAATACAGGCCGAATGATGAAGATACATTCAAACGAGTTCAATCTATTATATTACTTCTTGCATCATTTACTAATAAACATGTAGCAAAAGATGTTCTTGGAAGAATTTTAGTAATACCTCAAGAAGTTGGATCGAAAAACTTTGCTCTAGAAGAAAAATTATCTCTAAATACTTCAAGTATTCGTTTATCAAACAATAAGGTTTTTGAATATACAAATTTATTTGACGAAAAATACATTCACAACAGCAAATTAATTTTAGAACTACAGAAAAAATTAATTGAATTAAATTTCATTGATTTATCCACCTTAATTAACCTATTTGATGCAGATCAAGAAGATTCAGTTAAAGTTTTATATTCTAAGTATAATAAATATATTAATAAATATGATTTGACCCCTAATAACATTCAAATTGAATTTGCATTATTATGTAAATCCCTGATAAATAAATAAAGAGCATAATAAGATTTATATATGGCAGCAAATGGAAATGGAACAGATTTAAAGAGAACTCAAATTGTAACATTATTGTATATCATATTTGTATGCTTTTCTGTGTTGAATATAAAAATCTCCATTTTAGATTCAAATTCATATTCAATAAAATCCTTTGATATTTTAGATAAAGAAAATAGAAAAAAAATCGACTTAAGTAATACTATTATCCAAAATAATATAAACCAGATAGATACTAATCTAAAAGCACATTCTTATTTACTAATTAGAACTAGATTGAATCAGAGCTATGAAAAACTAAATGGTCTTTTGAATTTAATCAATTCTGAATTTAATAAAAGAGATAAAAGCTTAGAAACTGAATTCAATAGAAAAAATTTAATTGAAAAAATACTAAGAAGTGACGAAGGTTTACCAATAATAAAAAAAGATTTATTCGAATTATCTAAATATATCAATCAGACACCGTATAAGATACCATCTTATTTGGAAGAATTTGTGCCAATTGCGGATAGCATTATTAATTTTAAAGGTAAAAAACAAAAATGGGATTCTTATTTATTCTTGAATAAACCAACAGCAATGAGCTATATGCAATTGGTTAGAATTAAGCTGCTTATCACACACACGCAATTATTATATCAAGAAGCTGCACTTAAAGAAATTGGTTATTTACCAACCTTTTTTTCTAAAAATAATCCAGCTTTATATGAGTTAAAGAATAATGTAAAAGTTATTGCTCAAGAGGCCAAAGAGCCTGTAAGAGAATTTACTTCTACTGAAATGAAAAATACTAAAACAAGTGATATAGTTATTGATGATATTTTCAATAAAATATTAAAGACGATACATACAGAAAATATTTTTGCTGGTTTAAATACAACTTTATTCAGTGATTTTGACTTTGAAATTGGTAAAGATGTGGATATTGAAATTGTACCAAAAGTAAATATTGCTAATATCAATAAAAATTTCGTAGCAAATTTCAATAGAGTTGGAGATTATGAAATTAAATTTTATGATTTAAGATCTGGCGAAAGAAAACTTCTATTTCAGAAAAAAGTATATGCTAATAAATTACCTGATCCGGTTTTAAGAATCAAGGGAGAAAATATAGGCAATTTTAATATCAGTATGAAAGAATTGATTTCTTCTGAAAGATTAGAGGCGGTTTTGTATATAAACAACCTTAATTATTTCCCTGGTAGAATAAATTCATTTAAAGTCACAAGAATTCATTCAGGTGTAGATACAGAGACTGCCATTAATTATGGCGAATTATTTCAATCCAATACGCAAAGGTTAATCGCAGGGTTGGATAAAAATGACATCATATTATTTGATAATATAAATGTGTCCTTAGTGGATGGAACATCCAGAAAACCAGCACCATTATTATATAAAGTAACTAATTAATTAAAAGCCATATAATGAAAAAAACCTATTTAATATTTGCATTGTTGATACTGTCTTTTGGAATACTAAACGCACAAGATACATTATCAGGTAATTATGAAGATTTAGTAATTACAAAAGGTAGACATATAATAAGTAGTATGGTAATTGTAAGCAATCGTTTAAAAGTTGATAGTGGTGCAAAAGTAGAATTTATTGATAATGGAACTCTGGTATGTGGTGGTTTAGTTGAAATGATTGGTAATAAAAGAGATATAGAATTTTATGGTAAAAAGAATAATGAAGGCGTTGGATTGATAATTAATAATAGTAATGAGAAGAGTATTTTGATAAACAATGTTGTTTTTAGACAACTTCAGATGCCTTTATATTTTGATTTTGGGTGGAAGAGAAATTTAGTATCAATTACTGAAAGTAGTTTTGATAAAAATATCGGCAAAGTGTCTTTAATCCAAGTATTAAATACGCCTTTTGGTATTAATGATTCTGCTTATGTGCAGTTTGAACTATCTGATAATATTTTTTCTGATAATAAAGCGCCTTTGTATTTTGAAGATTTAAAAAGTGATCAAATCCATTTTAACATCACACAAAACGTATTTATCAATAATTTCATTTATGGATCTAAATCATATAATATAGCTAATAATATGATTTATGGTCGTTTAGATCTGGTATATAAGAAGTTTTTACCTACCATTGAAAGAAATAGTTTCGTTAATAATTATTTAGTTGACATTTTAACTGATACTATTGTTCATTTAGCAAATATGGGTTTATATGGAACTGAAAAAATGATCATATTCAAGAATAACTATTGGGGAGATAATAATAAATATAAAGTTTATGAAGGCATCTATGATCAAGAGAAAAATTATACTTTACCTAAAATAATTTTAGAACCTTTTTTAAATTTACCCTTGAATAATATAGCAGGGCACATTTATAAATATTATAATTCAAAAACCGGAAATGAAATAAGTGATACACTTACTAATATTAACAAAATTAATACATTTATTTTCAGGTCTAATAAAGAAGTTGATTTCTCAAATATGATTGTTAAATATGTCAACCTCAAAAACGATACAACATTTATTGAAGACGAAAATAGAATTAAATATAATTTAACAATTATTGATAAGAATAATGTTAAAGTTGATTTATTAGACATTAATAATTATTCAAAATCAGGTGGATATTTTCTTTTTGATAATATTAATGATTTAAATTATTTACCTATATCCTCTATTAAAATTGGTTACAAAAATTATATAAAAAGATACTATCTGCAAAAAGTTAAAATCGATTCTTTGAATATATTGAAAGGTTTAAATGATCAATCAAAAAGTAAATTGCAAAACTTGTCAATTTTCAAAAAATATTTTGAAGTATCTATTGGATCAGGTGGTTCTATGTTTACAGGGTCTGTAAGTAGCCCTTCTGTCTTTACAAATGAAGTAACAGTCAATAATGCCTTAATTGGAACATATCATTTCTCTGATGCTTTAAGTACTGCTATTACTATTTCTAAATTTACCTTAGGAAATATAGATTACAATTCTACCAATTTAGAGGAGGTAGCGAGGGGTTTTCATTTTACAACTGACATGCTTTCAATTTCTCCATCAATTCAATTTAAATTTAGAGAGAGTTCGCCAAGTTCTAATAGAAAATTATTTTTAAATGGCTTTTTTGGTATAGGGGCTGAGTACATTAAATTTAATCCTACATCTTCTTATGATGGTGTGGTATATAATTTACAACCTTTAGGAACTGGAGGACAGTTTATTGACAGTACAAAATCACCATATTCTCTTTCTACCGGCGGTTTGGTATTTTCAGGAAGAATTAATATGTATTTTAATAAGAAATATGCATTAAGTTTTTTATTGTCATATCATAGAACATTTACTGATTATTTAGATGATGTTGGAGCGGACGTATATCCAGATCCTGATAAATTATTTTCAAAAGCTACTCCAAATGGAGCTGCTGCTGTTTTCTTTTCTAATCCAACCTCTCATTATATTACCCCTGGAAGATTAAGAAGTTCACCTAGTAATCCAACAGATTCATATTTCTCATTTAATATATTATTAACCAGAAAATTATTTAAATAATATGAAAAAATATTTATTATACGTATCATTAATTGTTTTGATTTTAAGTTGCAATAAAAGTGAATTTTTAGATAAAGTTAATTTTCAGAAATTTTTATTAGCAGGTTCTGGAAATTATGAAAATACCAAACATACATGGTTCTTAGATTCTTTAGTGATAAACGGAACACCTAAAGTGCTTTCCATAAAAGAAAAATTATACAATAGAACATATGATCATAATGGTACATTTTATGATAGTGATGGTTATTCTGGGAAATGGGATATCCAAAAAAACAACGAATTAATTACTTTATTTAAGAATAATTTTACGTCAACATTTGTTGAATCAAAATGGGTAATAAAAGAAATCACATCCACCAAGTTGATTTACCAAATCACAAATCCTGATAATAGTAAGTATGACTATTATTTCAAAATATCTTATGAATAATATATTTAAACCTTGATAAATACTTTAGCTATGAATAATTTTTTATTTTCGGTATTGATTTTATGCATAATTGCATTTATAGACATATTAATTACCATAAAAAGACCCTTATTTACTAAAATAAATTTTTTAGTATTAATTACAATGATTTTTCTTTTCAATCTTTTAATATTGAATAATATAAAATCAGGTTTTTTGTTAATATTTACACCATTATTTAATATTATATGTGCTGCTAACTTAATTTTCATTTTAAATTCGGTCATTACAAGTAAAATTTATTCATGGGTCAAGATTAATCTTAGTGTTGCTTTATTTCTAGGTTTAATTTTTGTTTCTATAATTTACAATTACCCTCAAGTTTATTCATATTATAATGATCAAGTTACTTCGTTCTATATTTTGCCTAAATATTGGGGAATTAATCTTTTAAGATTAAGTTTTAAAATTTTAGTAATATTTACCTTTTTTAGAATATTTATAATTTTTATAAAATCTAAGGAATCCCAAAATCATTATAAAAAAGCAATTAAAAACTGGGCTGTTAAACTTTCTATTTTAGTCTTTCTAATTACTTTCAATTTATCAATTTTGAATTTTTATAATCATGATTTAAACGGAATTATTATTCTAAAGAGTTCAATAATTTTAATGTCCTTTGTTGTCCTACTCGGTGTCATATATAAACCTAAATACTTAAGTTTTAGTAAGTTCAGTTATAACAAATTGTCTGCTTTTGACAGAAACAATTCATTAACTATCAGTGATCAAAATTTTTCTATTCCCTTTTTCAATGATTTCTATTATTTACAAAAAGACGCCAATTTGGAAAGATTCTGTAAAGAGAACAATATTGATGATAAGGAAGAATTTCACGATTTGATTATTATAAAGTTCAATATGTCTTTTAATAATCTAATTAATAAATATAGAGTAGAATATTTTTTGGATTTAGTTAAATCCCAGAAGTATACCAATTACTCTATTGATGCTCTAGCACAAGAAGCTGGTTTTAATTCAAGACATCATCTTTATAAACCTTTTAAGAAATTTCATGGTGGCACACCATCAGATTTTATCTACTATGCAAGTAATTGATTTACAGGTTAATACAATAATTAACATTCGTAAATCAATTTTATACTAACATAAAATTTTAATTAACTGACTGATTTTAATTTCTAACAATAGTGAAACTATTTCTCACATTGTTTTAGTAATTACGAACGATTACAATTTTTTTTGGCTGCTTGTTGGATATATTTTGCATTCCCCAAAGTGTATAATCCATACGTGATAACTAGTTGATAGTAATTGCTATTTCCTGGCTGTTATTGTATGGGTTTTTGCTTTAAGTTGCTCAAATACTTATTTTTTTAAGTATTAGCTCTTATACATACACTATGGTTAAATGTAAATGTATGAGCAAAAGCAAATTTGTTTTAAAGAACTTTAAACGATTTAGACTGTTGTCTATTGTTGTTCTTCTATTAACGTTAAGTTTCCCTACAATATTGCGCGGACAAATTAAAATGTCTTACTCAATAGGTGGAATTGGTAATTTTTCAACAAAATCATCCAGTTCTACCACGTACAGTAATCCTATAATATTAAGTGGAAAGGAATGTTATACTGTTTCTAATGGTGTTGTCAAATTTTTACCTGTAAATTTTGGTACTTTTTTTGCAAGTTGTGAAGTAAATCTTGATTATATCAAATTAAGTATTAGTGTATTCCCTAATCCTGCCTCTAGTTATACTGTAATTAAGTTTTTGAATCAATTACAACTTGAGGATAAGTTTAGAGTTCAAGTTTATTCAAGTGTGGGTGAACTTGTTGAAGGAATTGATGTATCTCAAGTCCAACTATTATCTGGCTATCGTTTAGCATTAGACAAGCTTAATGCTGGTCTATATTATATACAAATTTCATCAAATAAGGTTTTACAAACCTATAAAATCTTTAAAATCTAAAAGTTGTGAAAAATAATATTTTATTTCTATTATTATTAAGTTTGTTTTTTGGAATCAAGTTATCGGCCCAAACAAACCAAGCTGTTCCAGGTGGTATGCTTTTTCAGGCATTAGCAAAAGATGATGCTGGTAATCCTGCAAAAAATAGGGATGTTTATGCCGTTGTTAGTATCTTAAAAGGAAGCGCAACAGGTAACCTTGAGTATGCCGAAAAATTTGTTGTTACAGCTGGAGATGATGGTGTTTTTAATTTGGTTATTGGCCAAGGGTCATTTCTTTCTGGACCAAAGTCCAATTTATTTGATTTAGATTGGAGCAATAATCAATATTTTCTAAATATTAAAATTGCTGTAAAGCCTAGTACAGGTAGTGGAGGTTATAATGCAAATTGGAATCCCGAATCATCTTACATAGATATTGGTACTTCTCAGATGTGGTCAGTGCCTTATACTTTTAATTCCAACAAAGCTAAAGTTGCTGAAGGTAGTATGAAATTATTAACCATATTACCTGCTGAAATGGGAGGTACTGGAGTTGATAATAAAGGCAAGACCATAAGTTTAGATAAGAATTTAGCAATCAAAGGAACTGGTGATTTAACCATTTCTACTCAAGGAGCTAGTAATATAACTATTCCAGCTTATTCTGGAACTATGTCTACATTAGAAGGTAAGGAGACTTTAACTAATAAGACATTAGTAAACCCCATTTTCTCAAATCCTAGTGGTTTAACTAAATTTAGTGTTCAATTAGATAAAGTCGATAATACAAGTGACTTAGAAAAGCCCTTGTCTACAGCTGCCAAATCTGCAATTAATTCTATTACAACTGAGTTAACTAAAACTTTGAGCAATACTGGAGATAATACCAATAGTATAAATATCTTGTCAGAAAAAGTAAAGAGTAATACTTTAAGTATCACAACCGAATCTCTAAGAGTAAAGGAAGAAGAAACTAAAATTTACGATAAAATTAATTCAAGTACTGTTAGTTTAACAACAGATTTAAATAATGAGGTTTCAAGAGCAAAAGGAGAAGAAAATAAATTAGGGGATAAAATCGAGTCCAATAAGTATAGTATAACAGATTTAACACTTAAAGTAAAAAATAATACAGAGAGTATTACAAGTTTGACAAGTAATTTAAATTCAAAAACAGCGAGTTTAACTGCTGATTTAAATAAAGAGACTGAAAGAGCTAAAGATGCAGAAAATGAATTGGATGGCAAGATTAAATCAAGTACTGCAAGTTTAACTACTGATTTAAATAATGAGGTTTCAAGAGCAAAAGGAGAAGAAACTAAATTAGGGGATAAAATCGAGTCTAATAAGTATAGTATAACAGATTTAACACTTAAAGTAAAAACTAATACTGAGAGTATTACAAGTTTGACAAGTAATTTAGATTCAAAAACAGCGAGTTTAACTGCTGATATAAATAAAGAGGCTGAAAGAGCAAAAGGTGAAGAGACAAGGATTGAAAACAAGGTTAACTCAAATACAGCAAGTTTAACAACAGATATAAATGAAGAGTCATCAAGAGCTAAAAATGCTGAGAAAGCTTTAGATGACAAAATAGAGTCAAACACTTCAAGTATAACAGTTAATACAAAAAATATTGCAGATAATACAACTAAGATTCAATCAAATACTGAGAGCATAACAAGTTTGACAAGTAATATAGATTCAAAAACAGCGAGTTTAACTGCTGATATAAATAAAGAGGCTGAAAGAGCAAAAGGTGAAGAGATAAGGATTGAAAACAAAGTTAATTCTAATACACAAAGTATTTCTACTTTGACTATTAGAGTTGAGGGTAATACGGAAAGTATTACATCAAATACAGCTGAATTAAATAAGGCAACAAATTTATCTGAAAAAAATACAATTGTTAAGAGAGATAATAATTCTTTATTTCAGACAAATACTCCAGATATAAATGCTAATAAATTAACTGTAGTTAACAAAGATTACGTTGCATCAATAACTGATAAAATTAATGAAAGAGATGATGATCAAGATAAAGAATTAGTAGATCATACAGATAAGATAAAATCAATAACTATTAGTACAACTAATAATTATATTAACATTGAAAAGAATAGAGGGGATATTACAGTTAATACAAATAATATTGCTTCAAATACAAATAGTATAACCAATAGTATTATTGAGATAGAAAAGAATAGAGGAGATATCTTGATTAATTCTACAAAGATTGATGCAAATAAGAAAGAGGCTGATGATAAGATCGCGGCTACAGACAAGAAAGTTGTAGATAATAAGACTGAAACAGATGTCAAGATTGCAGCAACTGATAAAACTGTAACAGATAACAAGGCTGATGCTGAAACGAAGTTTACTGCTGCAAATAAGTCAATTGCAGACAATAAGAAAGAGGCTGATGATAAAATCGCGGCTACAGACAAAACTGTAACTGATAACAAAATAGATGCTGAAACGAAGTTTACTGCGGCTAACAAGTCTATTGCTGATAATAAGAAAGAGGCTGATGATAAAATCGCGGCTACAGACAAAACTGTAACTGATAACAAGGCTGATGCTGAAACTAAATTCACCGCTGCTAACAAGTCTATCGCAGACAATAAGAAAGAAGCTGATGATAAGATCGCGGCTACAGATAAGAAAGTTGTAGATAATAAGACTGAAACTGATGGCAAGATTGCAGCAACTGATAAAACTGTAACAGACAATAAGGCTGACGCTGAAACTAAGTTCACAGCTGCTAACAAGTCTATTGCAGACAATAAGAAAGAGGCTGATGATAAGATCGCGGCTACAGACAAGAAAGTTGTAGATAACAAGACAGAAACAGATGGCAAAATCGCTGCCAGTGAAAAAGCAATCTCTGATAACAAGGCTGATGCTGAAACTAAATTCACAGCTGCAAATAAGTCTATTGCGGATAATAAAAAAGAAGCTGATGATAAAATCGCGGCTACAGACAAAACTGTAACAGACAACAAAATAGATGCTGAAACTAAGTTCATTGCAGCTAATAAGTCAATTGCAGACAATAAGAAAGAGGCTGATGACAAGATCGCGGCTACAGACAAGAAAGTTGTAGATAATAAGACTGAAACAGATGTCAAGATTGCAGCAACTGATAAAACTGTAACAGATAACAAGGCTGATGCTGAAACTAAGTTCACTGCAGCTAATAAGTCAATTGCAGACAATAAGAAAGATGCTGACGATAAGATTGCTGCAACAGATAAGAAAGTTGTAGATAACAAAACTGAAACAGATGGCAAAATCGCTTCCAGTGAAAAAGCAATCTCTGATAACAAGGCTGATGCTGAAACTAAATTCACAGCTGCTAATAAGTCAATTGCTGATAATAAGACAGAAACTGATGGTAAGATCGCAGCAACTGATAAAACAGTAACAGATAACAAAGCTGACGCTGAAACGAAGTTCACAGCTGCAAACAAGTCTATCGCGGATAATAAGAAAGAGACTGACGATAAGATCGCTGCTACAGACAAGAAAGTTGTAGATAACAAGACAGAAACAGATGGCAAAATCGCTACCAGTGAAAAAGCAATCACAGATAACAAGGCTGATGCTGAAACTAAATTCACAGCTGCTAATAAGTCAATTGCAGACAATAAGAAAGAGGCTGATGACAAGATCGCTGCTACAGATAAAACAGTAACAGACAATAAATTAGACGCTGAAACTAAGTTCACAGCGGCTAACAAGTCTATCGCAGATAACAAGAAGGAAGCTGACGATAAAATCGCTGCAACTGACAAAATAGTAACAGATAACAAAGCTGATGCTGAAACTAAGTTCACTGCAGCTAATAAGTCAATCACAGATAATAAAGCTGACGCT
>CANHUW010000027.1 GCA_947463975.1 Bacteroidota bacterium | reverse complement strand
CCATTTGCTTGATATCCTTTTTATGCATTCCTCCTAAAGGCAAAATGGTTCTACTTAATAAATCCTGATCCACTCCCCAAAGTACATAACTTTGGTCTTTGGTTTCATCTAATCCTTTAGAAATAACATATCTACCATTGGTATGTTGACGAACTTTGGCATAATGGCCAGTGGCAATAAAATCGCAACCCAAGGCATCTGCTCTCTTTAATAAAGCCCTCCATTTAATATGGGTATTGCACATTACGCAGGGGTTAGGGGTTCGGCCTGCTAAGTATTCTTCCACGAAGTTTTCAATCACGAAATCTCCAAATTCGTCCCTAATGTCTAATATAAAATGAGGGAATCCATTATTTACAGCGGCTAACCTGGCGTCATTGAAAGAGTCAATATTGCAGCAGCCTGTTTCTTTTCCGTTGGTATTGCTGGTGGAGTAGTCCCATGTTTTCATGGTAATTCCCACTACTTCGTAGCCTTCGTTGTGTAATAAGAGAGCTGCTACCGTACTATCTATTCCGCCACTCATGGCTACTAAAACCTTTCCTTTTTTGCTCATATGCTTTGGCCAGTTAAAAGTTGGCTTGGCACAAAAGTAACGAAAAATTACTACCTTCATATACTCGAAAAGTGTAAATAATAATTATATGATAAAGCTACAAGTAATCGGAAACCTAGGAAAAGACGCACAAGTAAACAATGTTAATGGTAAGACAGTGATTAATTTTAACGTTGCTCACACAGAACGTTATAAGGATGCACAAGGCAATCAAAAAGACAGAACTACTTGGGTAGATTGTTCTTATTGGACTGATAGAACGGCTGTAGCGCCATATTTAAAGAAAGGCACACAGGTTTATGTAGAAGGTACACCAGATGTAAGATCTTATACTACTGCGGATGGTCGTCAAGGCGCTTCATTAACTTTAAGAATTGCTTCAGTACAATTATTAGGTGCAAAACCTTCAGGTGGATCTTCTGATGGCGCAGCTCCTTCTAACTATACACCATCAGCTGCTCCAACTGCTTCAGATGAAGCGATGGACGATTTACCATTCTAATCAAGGATGAATCAGCGCATTTTTAGTTATAGAGAATTATATCAATTTGCATTACAAGTATTTACTAGCATCGGATGTTCTAACGAAGATGCTACGTTAGCTACTAGTGTATTGTTGTCTGCCGATTTAAGAGGTATAGACAGTCATGGTATTGCAAGACTAGTAGGTTATGTTAGACTATGGGAAGTTGGTAGAATTAATGCGAATCCTCAAATTAAAATAGTACACGAAACACCCTCCACTGCAGTGATAGATGGCGATAGAGGATTGGGTTTGGTTGTTGCACCCAAAGCCATGCAAATTGCTATGCAAAAAGCAAAGCAAGTGGGAACAGGGTGGGTGAGTGTTAAGAATAGTAATCATTTTGGAATTGCAGGCTATCACGCCATGATGGCTTTGTCAGAAGATATGATTGGTATGGCCATGACCAATGCAAGTGCATTAGTTGCACCCACTTATGCTGCAGAGAAAATGTTGGGTACCAACCCAATTGCAGTGGCTGTACCTGCTGGAAAAGAAGCACCCTTTGTAGCAGACTTTGCAACTACCACCGCAGCCAATGGAAAATTAGAAATCGCACAAAGAAATAATCAACGCATTCCAACTGGTTGGGCACAGGACGAAAATGGAGTAGCAAGTAATGATGCACATATATTAAAAAAAGGTGGCGCATTGTTACCGTTAGGTTCAGAGAAAGAACAAGGAAGTCATAAGGGATATGCATTAGGATCTATTGTAGATATATTTAGCGCAGTTTTGAGTGGAGCTAGTTTTGGTCCATGGGCGCCACCATTCCCAGCTTATGTTCCTATGCCGGAGAATATGCCAGGTGAAGGATTGGGTCATTTTGTTGGAGCCATGCGAATTGATGCATTTAGACCTGCCGATGATTTTAAAATCAATATGGATCTTTGGTTAAACAGATTTAGATCTGCCAAACCTATGGAGGGTCAAGAAAAAGTATATGTAGCAGGTGATATAGAAAGAGCAATGGAGGCTGCAAGAATGAAAGAAGGCATTCCATTAGTTGAAGAGGTTGTAAAGGATTTAGAAGCCCTTGCAACAAAATTTAAGCTCTCAATATAAGCGTAGACTAACGCATGTTTGCGATTTAATTTTTTACCTTTGTTTCTCTAATTAAGTTTATTTATGAAGATAATGAAGTTCGGTGGTACCAGTGTTGGTAAGCCAGAAAGAATGCATCAGGTTTCTCAATTAATTACTAAGAATAGTGAACCTACAATAGTTGTATTAAGTGCATTGAGCGGAACTACCAATAGTTTAGTGGGTATAAGTGATGCACTCGCTAAATTGGATAAACAAGGTGCCATTTCGATTATCGATACTTTAGAAAAACATTATCGTTCATTTATTTTAGATTTATTACAATCAGAAGAATTAAGAGCAAAAGCTAATGCCATTATTGATGAGCATTTTGAATTTTTAAAAATCACTCAAAGAATTTCTTTAAGTGATGCTTTGAACAAAGATATTTTAGCCCAAGGTGAATTGATGAGTACTAAGTTGTTTTCGTTGTATTTAGAGCAAGAGAAAATAGAACATGCATTAATACCTGCTTTAGAATTTATGCGCTTAGATGCCAATGAAGAACCAGATTTAATGGTGATAAGAGAAAAATTAAATTTGATATTAGCAGCTCATCCCACTAAAAAATTATTTATTACACAAGGTTATATTTGTAGAAATGCAAAAGGGGAAGTAGATAATTTAAAAAGAGGGGGAAGTGATTATACTGCTTCATTAATTGCTGCAGCTGTAAAAGCTTCAGTATGTGAAATTTGGACAGATATAGATGGCATGCATAATAACGATCCTCGTGTGGTAGATAAAACAATAGCGATAGAACAATTGAGTTTTGATGAAGCAGCTGAGCTAGCTTATTTTGGTGCGAAGATTTTACACCCTACTTGTATTTGGCCAGCTCAGCAAGAAAATATTCCTGTAAAATTATTAAATACCATGGAGCCCTCTGCAGCAGGTACAGTGATTAAAAAAGAAGCAGGCACAGTAGGGGTTAAAGCGGTTGCAGCAAAAGATGGTATTATTGCAGTGAAGATCAAGAGTAGTAGAATGTTATTGGCTTATGGTTTTTTAAGAAAAATATTTGAAGTATTTGAAAAATACAAGACACCTATTGATATGATTACAACATCAGAAGTAGCAGTATCTGTTACTATTGATAGTGATCTTCATTTAGCTGAGATTGTTGCCGAGTTAAGTAATATTGCTTCTGTTGAAATTGATAAAGAACAAACTATAGTAACTATTGTGGGAAATGAAATTGCTCAAACAGCTTCTGTATTGAAGAAATTATTTGACGCAATTGATGAAGTTCCAGTAACTATGGTAAGTTATGGGGGTAGTTCACATAATATTAGCTTATTGTTACCAAGTACTTACAAGACTAAAACCTTACAATTAATCAATAGAGGGTTGTTTAATTTATAGTTTAGCTGCTACCGTTATAAAAAAGTTTCTTCCATCAGCCGGTAATGCACCTGGACCAGGAAATCCACCTGCTCTTCTTGTGAAATAAGTTGTATTCATTACATTATTGATGCCTGATTTGATATTCCAATTCTTGGAAATCTTGTAGGTGGCACTTAAATCTGTAACCTTATATGCAGGAATTAAGCCTGTATTACCATTTGTACTTGCTGCTCTAGTATTGTTTGCATCACTAAATGTTTCATCTACTTTACTCATTTGTGCTGTTACTTGCAAAGATTTAATACTGAATGTAATGCCAGTTCTTAAAATATGTGCAGGTGCATTTTCTACTTTTTTTCCTTTAGTACTGGCATCTGCATGATTCGAACTATAAGTTGCATTGGTATAAGCATATGAAGCAAAAACAATTAAATCTGTTGTAGTGCTTTTTGTAAAAGCACGAATTGGATTAAACTCCATATAGCTCTCTAACCCTTTACTATTGCTTGCTCCAACATTGGTGATCAATCTATAATTCTTACCATTTGGGGTAATAGTTCCAATACGATTATTATAATTTAGAAAAAATACACTTAAGTCAAATTGCAGATAAGATTTGATTTTACCCCTATATCCTAGATCTGCATTGTATCCTTTGGCGTCTTTTAAATTTGGGTCTACAATATCTGTAGTGGGAGGTGCTTGTAAGTTGGCAAATTGTATAGGTCTATAGGCTTGTGAAATATTCGCATACAGTTCTGTGTTTTTGCCAATATGGTATTCTGTTCCAATGCCTGCTAAAACAAAACTTCTACTTCTACTTATATTTTGCAATAGCAAAGGGGTTGCATTAGAGTTAAGTCCATTTCTTCCAGATGCAGCACCTTCTAACCATTCGTACCGCATGCCTGGAATGATATAAAATTTTTCAGACACTCTAAATATATTTTCTACAAATCCAGCTACATTATTGGAGACAAAAGAAATATCTCGAGGGAATATTCCTTCAATGGCAATATCGTAATTCGAAGAGGTTGATCCTTTTCCATCTGCTAATCGATGGGTAGTTCCTGTATACAATCTGATACCAGCAGAAATAGTATTGGTCATTTTACCCATTTTATAATCGGTAATCAATCTACTCTCTAATCCATAGTTTCTGTATTTATCCAAATTCACTAATCGAGCATTGTATTGTAAGGTAGTTGGATGGATACTATCTTTAATATTGATACCTTGTAAATAACCCACACTGTTTCTATCACCAATGGTAGCGTACAATTTAGTATTCCAAATAGTATGTTGATTAATTTTATAATTCGCAATAATTGCTGGAGTAGTCCAAGTAATATCTATCCAATTTCTATGTCTTAGACTTTGTTGAGGATCTTTAGTGATTTGTAGATCAGTTAGCCCACCTGGTTGTTGGCTTCTAATATGAGATTGAAGTACTTCTACTGAGAGATCCAACTTTGTATTTACGTGATAAGTAATGGTTCCAAAACCAGATTTGGTATAGAATTGACTATTTTTTCTCCAACCGTCTCCAGCTCTTTGATCAAAGAAAGTATAGTAATTGAATTTTTCATTTTTTCCACCAATGGCGGTAAAACTATTTCTCAAATTATTAGATCCAACTGTTTGATGTGTTTCTAATTCAAAAGGCTTATTGATTTCAGATCCATTTCTAAGAATATAATTCACCATACCTCCAAATTGAGGTCCATATTGTAAGGCACTTTGTCCGCGAACAATTTCAATTCTTTGAACCGATTGTAATGGGGGATTAAAATAAGCCTCCGGATAACCAAAAGGATCTGCTGCTATATCATATCCATTTTGTCTTACATTGAATTCCCAGCTTCTATTGGGACTAAGTCCTCTTGTTGCAATCCCAATTTGAATACCACTTGGGTCGCTTTCCCACACATGAATTCCTGGTACTTTTGCCAAAACTTGACGCATCGTATTATTGACCACATTGCCTTGCACATTATCCAAAACAATTAATGCATTTTTCTTACCAGCATAAATATTGGTCCCCACAATTTCAGGCATTTGCTGATAATCTGATTTGCTATTTCTTCCCACAATGGTTACATCAGGCAGTCTTTTCCATTGAAGGGTATCTTCTTGTTTAACTTGTGCAATAGAATCATTCGCCCAAACCATCACAAAAAATATAAAACAAAATATTTTTTTCATTCACTTTTCTTGAGCAGCAAAATTACTTGCTCAAAAAATGGGAAATTGTTGAAATAGGGAAAAGCGATTTATGTTATCGGGAAAATTCAATACTACAATTTTAGTATAATATTCCCTTTAATATAATAAAAAAAAAGATCAGATATAGCATCTGATCTTTTTTAAGTCTAAAATTGAAAAATTCAGTTAGAGTGTTATTTATCTAATTTTATTTTTTCAAAAAATTAGATAAATAACAAAGCGTCTCCGTAAGAGAAAAACCTGTATTTATCCTTAATAGCTTTTTTATATGCTTCCATGGCTAATTCATATCCAGCAAAGGCACAAGTCATAATCAATAAACTTGTTTTTGGTAAATGGAAATTGGTTACTAAACTATCTGCAATATTAAATTGGTAAGGAGGGTGGATAAAGTGATTGGTCCAACCTTCTGCAGGTTTTAATAATCTTTGTGCTGTTACACTACTCTCCATTGCACGCATTGCAGTGGTGCCGATAGAACAAATGCGACGATTGTTTTCTTTTGCAGTATTAATAATACGACAAGCTTCATCATCTATTCTAAAGTATTCAGCATCCATTTTATGCTTACTTAAATCTTCTACTTCAATCGGTCTGAAAGTACTTAAACCAGTATGCAAGGTTACTTCAGCAAAACGAATACCTAGAATTTCTGATTTTTTGATCAATTCTCTGCTAAAGTGTAAACCTGCAGTAGGAGCAGCCACAGCGCCTTCGTGCTTAGCATATACTGTTTGGTATCTATCCTTATCTTCTTCGTCTGGTTTACGCTTAATGTATTTTGGCAATGGAGTTTCCCCTAAGAATTCTAACATTTTTTTAAATCCTTCGTCATCACCTTCCCATAAAAAACGGATTGTTCTTCCTCTACTAGTAGTGTTATCAATTACTTCTGCTACTAATTCTTCATTTTCTCCAAAATATAATTTATTACCTACGCGAATCTTTCTTGCGGGATCAACAATAACATCCCAAAGACGGTTAGGCTTATTTAATTCTCTCAATAAGAATACTTCAATCTTCGCACCAGTTTTTTCTTTACGACCATACATTCTTGCAGGGAATACTTTGGTATTGTTAACTACAAAAACATCCTTATCGTCATAGTAATCTAATAAATCGGAAAAATGACGGTTTTCCATGTGGCCGTTTTTACGGTTTACCACCATTAATCTGCTGTCTTCTCTTTTTTTGGTTGGGTATTGTGCGATCAGGTTTAGAGGTAGATCGTACCTAAATTGTGAGAGTTTCATTGTGTCTATTTTAAAATGATAGCCACATTAAGTAAACTACGGCCTTACGGGGCAGTACACTTCATGTTACGGCATGAAAATTATGGAGGCAAATGTACAACATTAGCACTAATTTTGTGTTACTAATTAACACTCTAAAAATTGGCTATTTGTAGGAAACTACCTAGCTTTGCAAACAATTGTTAGTTTTAGAGGATATTGGTATAAAAAACTATTAAACTATGTTGAGAGCTAAGTGGTGGAAGCTTTTGTCCTTTGTACTGTTATTATATACTTGTACTTATGGATTCTTGGTAGAAGTACCCAAATTAGATGACCGAATGCAGGAGTCTATTCGTAATTTTTTCTTTCATGTACCAATGTGGTTTGGAATGATGATTTTATTTTTTATTTCACTATGGTATGCCATTAAGTATTTAAGAAATGGAAATATCATCAACGATATTTATGCAACTGCATATGCAAGTATTGGTTTGCTTTTCGGTGTCCTAGGAATTATCACTGGTGCTGTTTGGGCAAACTATCAATGGGGTAGTCCTTGGGTGGGTGATCCAAAACAAAATGGCGCAGCTATTGCCCTACTTATTTATTTCGCATACTTTGTTTTAAGAGGATCATTGATTGATCAAGAAAAAAGAGCAAGATTATCAGCCGTGTATAATGTGTTTGCCTTTTTTATGCTATTCCCTACATTATGGATTTTACCTAGATTATCTGAATCATTGCATCCAGGAGGACAGGGTAGTGAAGGTAATCCTGGAATCAATGGTAAAGACATGACTGCTAATATGCGTACCGTTTTTTATCCTGCAGTAATTGGTTGGACTTTATTAGGTGTTTGGATAAGTACTTTACAAATTCGTTATCAAATGATTCAATACAAAAAAGAAGGACTTTTATAAATTCATTTAAAAAAATAATATGTTTCAATTATTACAAGCAACAAACAATAGTGGTTTCATGGTGCAAAATGGTAAAATATTTTTAGTAATGACCATTGTATCTATTATATTGATTGGTCTATTTTTATACGTAGCCAATATTGATAAGAAAATAACTAACCTAGAAAAATAATCTAAAACACATTTTATGTCTACAAATAATGAGTACAGCTTTTTTCAGAGTGTTGAGAAAAGTTTTGACAAGGCATCTAAGTATACAAAGTGGGAGAAAGGTATATTAGAACAAATTAAAGCGTGTAATAGTATTTACAGCATGCGTTTCCCTGTAAAGATGGATGATGGTAGGATTGAAGTAATTGAAGCATATAGAATTCAGCACTCACAACATAAATCACCATGTAAGGGTGGTATTCGTTTTAGCTTGGCAGTGAACCAGGATGAAGTAATGGCCTTAGCTGCTTTGATGACTTATAAATGTGCGATTGTGAATGTGCCATTTGGTGGTGCAAAGGGTGGTATTAAAATTAGCCCAAGATCTTTGAGTGCATATGAATTAGAAAAAATTACAAGAAGATATACTGCTGAGTTAGTAAAGAAAAACTTTATTGGTCCTGGTATTGATGTGCCTGCTCCAGATTATGGAACAGGTGAAAGAGAAATGGCATGGATTGTGGATACTTATCAATCATTAAAGCCAGGTGAAATTGATGCTGCAGGTTGTGTAACTGGTAAGCCCATTTCTTTAGGTGGAGTGAGAGGTAGAAAAGAAGCCACTGGATTAGGGGTGTTTTATGGTGTTAGAGAGGTTTGCTTAATGCCAGAAATCATGCAAAAGCAAGGATTGGAAGTGGGTATTGAAAACAAAAACGTAATTGTTCAAGGTTTAGGTAATGTGGGATATTTTTCTGCGAAATTCTTTAGAGAGCATGGTGCAAAAGTAATTGCTATTGCAGAGTATGAAGGAGCTATCTTTTGTAAGGATGGATTGAATGAAGAAGCAGTATTTCAACATAGAAAGTCTACCGGAAGTATTTTAAATTTTCCTGGAGCTACTAATATTGAAAATAGCAGTGATGCTTTAGAATTAGAATGTGATATTTTAATTCCAGCTGCATTAGAAAATGTAATTGATGCAAATAATGCACCTAAGATTAAAGCAAAAATTATTGGAGAAGCAGCAAATGGTCCTTTAACACCAGAAGCAGATGAAATTTTTGCAAAGAAAGGTATTTTGGTCATTCCAGATATGTATTTGAACGCAGGTGGTGTAACTGTGTCTTATTTTGAGTGGCTAAAAAATTTGAGCCATGTTAGATATGGTAGATTAGAAAAAAGATTTACAGAAAATACAAACATTAATATTTTAAATCAAATTGAGGAGTTAACTGGTAAAAAAGTAACAGAGGCTGAAAAGAATATCATAGCACACGGACCTGATGAGATTGATTTAGTGCATAGTGGTTTGGAAGAAACAATGATTACTGCTACAAGAGAAATTATGCAAATTTGGAAAGACAATCCATCTATTCCAGATATGCGAACAGCTGCATATGTATGTGCGATTGATAAGGTAGGTACTTCTTATGCCGAGTTAGGTATTTTCCCTTAATCAATTCAACTATCTTATATATAATCGGGGAGACTTTGCAGATAATGCAGTTTCCCCGTTTCTATTTTTGCACCATAGGTAGAATGTCCATTTGTCATTACTAAATAACTTGCTTCTACAACTTGTTGGTATTGTAAAATTTGCTCTAGCGTTTTTTCGGAAATAGATACATTCGCTTCTTTGCACTCAATTAATATCCAAGGAGTATTATTTTTATAAACGATTAAATCAAATCGCTTTTTTAATTCGCCCAGTTGTATCGTTTTTTCAATGGCTATTAATGCAGCTGGATATTGTTTTATTTGAATCAAATATTGGATAAAGTTCTGTCTCACCCACTCTTCAGGGGTTAGCACTACCCATGATTTTCTCAATGGATCAAAGATTTGGTCTTTGCCTGCTTCTTTTTGAATTTTGAAAGGATATTCTGGGTAGTTTATGGAGATCATTTACAAGTCCGATAAAAAGCGTAATTTTATAGTATTGATATATTCAAAGATAAGCACTCGAATATGAAAACAAAAGAAGAAATCGTAAACAACTGGTTGCCTAGATATACTGGAGCTAGTTTAGATCAATTTGGTAAATATATTTTATTGACCAATTTTAGTAATTATGTTAACATGTTTGCAGAGCAAAACAAGGTAGAAGTGATTGGAAGAGATAGGCCAATGCAATGTGCTACTGCAGAAGGAATTACCATTATCAACTTTGGTATGGGAAGTCCAGGTGCTGCAACTATTATGGATTTATTAACGGCTATTCAACCAGAGGCTGTATTATTTTTAGGAAAATGTGGTGGATTGAAAAAGAGAAATACGATTGGGGATTTAATTTTACCCATTGCAGCGATCAGAGGAGAAGGTACTTCTAATGATTATTTCCCAGCAGAAGTTCCAGCATTACCAGCCTTCGCTTTACAAAAAGCTATTTCAACAACCATTAGAGATAACGATGTGGACTATTGGACAGGTACTGTGTATACAACCAATAGAAGAGTTTGGGAACATGATGATCAGTTTAAAGAATATCTGACAAAAATTAGAGCATATGCCATTGATATGGAAACAGCTACCATTTTTACAGTTGGTTTCTATAATAAAATCCCCACCGGTGCATTACTATTGGTTAGTGATTCTCCAATGATTCCTGAAGGCGTTAAAACAGAAGCAAGTGATTCAAAAGTAACTGCAGAGTTTGTTGCAAGACATTTGCATATAGGTGTACAATCTTTGAAACAATTAATCAATAACGGACAAACGGTAAGGCATCTTCAATTTTAAAAAAATTATTAAAAATTAATTTTTTTAAAATTGGTCTCTTTTTGATTTATTTTCAATTCACTTCTAAAAAAGAAAAAAATGCTATATTTTTTTCTTTTTTAATCTTTCCAAAGGAATGGGAACAAGATATAGGCTAATGCGATGATCATGATATCGAATCCGCATAGCAAGCCAACCATTTGTGCTAATCCATTTTGTACAATATCTGAAAAAGCAATATTGGCAATCTTCATCAATAACATTAATTGAGGTATGATTAAAGGGAAACCAAGGATAGCCATAATTGCAGAGGGTTGAGACGCTTTAGCTGCAATAGCAGCCAAAAAACTAAATACCAGACTCAAACTAATCCCTCCTAAACATGCAATTCCAAAAAATAAAAATCCATGTGTTAGGGGATTACCCAATAAAATGGTAAAAAGTATTAAACTTAATCCACTCATTAAGATCATGAGTAAGCTATTGTAAATTAGCTTAGAAAAAATAAATTGAATCGGGCTGGCGATGGTATAAAAATACAACATACGGCCACGTCCATCTTGAATAAAACTTCTTGCTACCGCATTAATACAAATGAATAAAAGAATCACCCAGAACAAGCCATTCCAAACCTTGTCTTCTGGCTGCCCTATACTTAAGTAAATTACAAAAGTGGTAGAGGCGATATATAATAAAACACCAAAAAATGTATACTGCTGCCTAAACTCAATTAAGATATCTTTTTTGAGTAGGGTGTATATATTGTTTAGAGATTTATTCATGCAAAATTATTTAGCAGCACAAATTCTGCATCTTGGTTCATAATTGTTTTTCTCCCCCAATACCACAGTGCCTTCTTCGGTACTTGTTCTGTATGAAACATTGGCTAAGTGACCACATTGAACACAGATTGCATGTAGTTTAGTAATAAAATCTGCAATAGATAAAAGCTGAGGCATTGGTCCAAATGGTTTTCCTAAATAGTCCATGTCTAATCCAGCCACAATCACTCTTTTTCCTTGACTCACTAATGCTTCACAAACGCTAATGATTTCTTCTTCAAAGAATTGAGCTTCATCTATGCCTATTACATCTGCATTTTCTGCAAGTATCAAAATATTGATTGCTTTGTCCACTGGAGTGGAGGCGATAGTATTTGCATCATGACTTACCACTTTGGTTTTATCGTATCTGGTATCTGTGGCAGGTTTATATACTTCCACTTTCATGTTGGCAATCTGCGCTCTTTTAAGTCTTCTGATTAACTCTTCGGTTTTTCCGCTGAACATGCTTCCGCACACCACTTCGATCCAACCTCTTTTCTCACTTGATAAATGCTGTTCAATAAACATAACAATAATTGGGTAAATTTATTCGTTAACTTTAATAGTCTTCAATTCCTCAAAAGTAAACATAAGAATGGAAAGAGTAAAAGCTTTGGCCGACAAATTCAATCAACAATTAGCACAAAATGCAGATTCTGCAGCTTTGAGACAAACTGCCATTCAAATTTTGGCAGAATTAGAAGCAATGCCCACTGTTGAGACCCTTCCTAATAATGTTTCGGTGATCATGCCCTCTGTGGATTATGCAGTTGCGGAGCCTATGCAATTTGAAGCAACTATCAAAATTGACGAGCCAGTTAAAATACTCGAATCTGTTAAAATAGTTGAAACAGTTGTTGATGAAAAGCCAACATTAATGTCTAAGCCAAAGGATGTATTTGTGGAAGAACAACCTGTAATGGTTCCTCCAAAAAAAGCAGCTATGGAAACTAAAAAAGAAGTGGCGGAGAAAATAGCTTTAGAACCTATTAAAGATTTAAGAGGGGCAATTGGCATTAACGACAAGTTTCAGTTCATGGAAGAGTTATTCAATAAGGATGAATCACTATTTGAGTCAAGCATTAAGACGATTAATAACTATAAGAATTTTGCAGAAGCTCAATTTTGGATCAAGCAAAATTTAAGAAGCAAATTTCAATGGGAGGAAGACTCAAAAACAGTAATAGCTTTTGATCAATTGGTTAAAAGACGTTTTTCTTGAAGAATAGATAATGTAGCATTGGTTGCACCCGCATTCTCTTTTACATAAGTAGCTGCTTTACTACCCATATTTTGCAATTGGGTTTTATCAGATAACAAAGTATCAATTGTTTCTTTTAAAGAAATGGCATCTTGAATTTTCATCCCACCACCTGCACTACTTAAACCAATCGCTTCTCTGTATTTTTCATCATTGGGTCCCCAAATTACTGGCACGCCAAATGCAGCAGGCTCCAATACATTGTGAATCCCATCCTTAGTAAAACCACCACCCGTATAACTTATTGTAGCGTATTGATATAAGTTTCTCAATATACCAATTCTATCCACGACAATAATACTTGGAGTAGTTTCTGGAACAGCAGTTTTTGCTTTTGTATTTTCCCACTGAGTTAATGTAATGGCTTTAGGATGAATTTTTTGAGCAGCATCAATAGATTTTGCATCAACATGATG
>CANHUW010000026.1 GCA_947463975.1 Bacteroidota bacterium | reverse complement strand
TTTTTACCTTCCGATATATAATCAACTTCATGCATCATTACTACAGCATCTTTATCCGTTTTACCTAATGCCCATTTAGTTTCCAAAATCCATTGAAGCACTGATGCGTTGGATGAACAAGAATCAGGAATAGTATCATTGGCATCTAATGCCAAAAATTCAAATTGATTTTTGATCAATGGATCTTGTTGAATGGAATCCCAAATTGATTTTACTTTGGTAGAATTTAATTGGTGTTGAAACCAATCTGCAATGGTATTAAATGGCTTATCAAATATCTCTTCACTGGTTAATCCCATTTGAACAATAGCATTCCAACCATCGGTAAACATTGGATGTCTTAATGTGGTTCTTATAAAATCTTGTACACCCTCCAAATGATATTTGTTGATATAACTTAAGGAATCCCTATTTGGATAATAGGAAAGTTGACCCCAATTCGGAACAGTTATTTTTGCACAATTTTCAAAAATGGAATAATACGCTTTCGATCTTTTTAAGCCATTTTCAAGATATTCAGCACCTGCTTTCCCTGCTAAAATGATGTTTCTGGGATTCCAACTAATTTTATAATGCCATGGATTGGTATCTGACTCGGGTGCAATTAATCCCCCGCAATGGGATTTAAAACCCGTTATTTGGCCGTTTTTTGATTTGATTCTATCTATGAGTTCCATAGCGCTCATATGGTCAATTCCTGGATCTAAACCCATTTCGCAGAGAAAAAGCAAGCCTTGTTGTTTGATTTCTTTGGAGATGGATTGCATAGGTTCATCTACATAAGAAGCAGTAAAAAGTGCTTTACCCAATGATAAACAGTCTTTTGCCACTTCAAGATGTAAAAAAGAAGGTAGCATGGAGATCACTAAATCTGCTTTTTGTATCAATGCTATTCTTTCCTCTTTTTGGAGAATATCTATTCCTACACTATATCCATTGGGCGCATTTTTCCATTTTTTTGCCGCCAAATGAGCATCTGCATCTGCTAAAACCATAAACCAGTTATTTTCAACCAATTTTTTTTGTAAAAAATCAATTAAAACAGTGGCAGATTTACCAGCTCCAAAGACCAAAATTTGCTTGCCCATTTTGATAAGTATAAGTCATTAAAAATCCATCACTTAAAGATAGTAAAAACCCCTCAAAAATGTGGATAAAACGGTGTAAAAAATACCCTAAAATTAAGGTCAAAAAATAGTGTAAAACTTATCTTCGTAGACGTCCGTATCTAGGCCCGTTTTGGGACTTAGTTTTTGGACGAATGAAACTACCATTATGGAAGAAAATTTGAATGAATCTATCGGCCCAGAACAAACCCAAGACAATGATCGTGTCATAAGGGTGAATATTGAAGAGCAAATGAAAACCTCTTATATCGACTATTCTATGTCGGTAATTGTAGGTCGTGCTTTACCTGATGTAAGAGATGGTTTTAAACCAGTACATCGTCGTGTATTGTTTGCTATGCATGAATTAGGCAACAATAGCAACAAACCTTATAAAAAATCTGCCCGTATTGTCGGGGAAGTAATGGGTAAGTTTCACCCACATGGTGATACGGCCATTTATGACACCTTAGTGCGTATGGCACAGGAATGGACCATGCGATATAAGTTGGTAGATGGTCAAGGTAACTTCGGTAACCAAGATGGAGATCCACCAGCAGCGATGCGTTATACAGAAGCTCGTTTACAAAGAATTTCTGAGGCAATGTTGGATGATTTAGAAAAAGAAACAGTCGATTTTCAATTAAACTTTGACGATAGTTTATCTGAACCAAGTGTATTACCAACGCGTATTCCACAATTATTGGTCAACGGTTCTTCAGGTATTGCGGTTGGTATGGCTACCAATATGTTACCACATAATTTAGGTGAAGTGGTAGATGGTTGTATTGCCTACATTAACAACAAAGATATTACCATTGAAGAATTAATCAACTATGTTAAAGCACCAGATTTTCCAACCGGTGGTGTGATTTTTGGAATGGAAGGTGTGAAGCAAGGATTAATGACAGGTAGAGGAAGAGTGGTATTAAGAGGAAAGTGCAATGTTGAAACCAAGGCAAATGGTAGAGAGTTGATTGTGATTAATGAAATCCCTTATCAAGTTAACCGAGATAATTTAACAGATAGAATTGGTCAATTAGTAAATGACAAGACGATTGAGGGTATTTCTCATGTAAACAATGAAAGTAATAAGCGAGAAGGTACGCGTATTGTTATTGAACTAAGAAAAGATGCTGTAGCACAAGTGATCATTAACCAATTATATAAATACACAGAACTTCAAACAAGTTATGGTATTAATAATGTTGCGTTAAGTAAGGGTAGACCAAGAATTTTAAATTTAAAAGACTTGATTTCAGAGTTTATTGAGTTTAGAATGGAAGTGGTCATTCGTCGTGCTCAATTTGAGTTAAGAAAAGCTGAAGAGCGTGCACATATATTAGAAGGTTATTTGATTGCATTGGATCATTTAGATGAAGTAATTCGTTTGATCAGAAATTCAGCGAATCCAGAAGCAGCTAAAGAAGCTTTAATTACAGCAGGATGGGGCATTTCAGAGATTCAAGCAAAAGCAATTTTAGAATTAAGATTGCAACGTTTAACTGGAATGGAACGTGAGAAAATTAAAGAAGAATTCCAACAATTAATGAATTTAATTGCTTCTTTAAAAGAATTATTAGGAAGTGAGCATTTGCGTTATGAGTTAATCAAAACTGAATTATTGGAAGTTAAAGATAAATTTGGTGATGAGCGTAAAACAGAGATTCAATATTTGGCTGATGAAATGCGTATCGAAGATTTGATTGAAGAAGAAGATGTGGTAATTACTATTTCACATCTAGGTTATATCAAGAGAACTTCAGTTTCTGAATACCGTCAGCAAAAACGTGGTGGTAGAGGAGCTATTGGTTCTAAAACTAGAGAAGAAGATTATGTGGAGCATTTGTTTATAGCTTCCACACATGATACCATGTTATTCTTTACCGAAAAAGGAAGATGTTTCTGGTTAAGAGTGTATGAAATTCCAGAAGGAGAGAAAACAAGCAAGGGTAGAGCTATACAAAACTTAATTCAAATACCTCCAGATGATAAAGTAAAAGCAATCATTGAAGTACGTAAGTTAGACGATAAAGATTATGTAAATAACCATTATATTGTTTTATGTACTAAGAAAGGTATTATCAAGAAAACTTGTTTAGAGGAATTTAGTCGTCCGAGAGTAAGTGGAGTGAATGCAATTACCATCAATGAAGGGGATGAATTATTGGCAGCTAGATTAACGGATGGTAATAATGAAGTAATGATGGCTGTGAAGTCCGGAAGAGCTATTCGTTTCCCTGAAGAAAAAGTAAGACCAACAGGAAGAGGCGCTATTGGTGTGGCGGGTATTGAAGTAGATGATGATGGTGATGAAGTTGTTGGTTTAGTTTGTGTAAGCAGAGAAGATAAGGATCGTACTATTTTAGTAGTGAGCCAAAAAGGTTTTGGAAAAAGAACTCCAATTGATGAATACCGTATCACCAATAGAGGTGGTAAAGGTGTTAAAACGATCAATGTAACTGACAAAACAGGTGCTTTAGTTGGATTAATGGATGTATTGGATTCTGATGATTTAATGATAACCTGTAAGTCTGGGGTAACTATCAGAACGAGTATTGTGGATATTCGTGAAGCAGGTAGAGCAACACAAGGAGTAAAATTGATCCGTTTAGATGATGAAGACGAAATTGCAGCAACATCCATCATTGGTGACCAAGGGGCGTCCGATGTTGAAGGTGATCAATCCTCTTCAGATGGGGGGGAAGGAGATCAGACCTCATCTGATGAAAATCAAACAATTACACCAGCGGAATAGACATTTAAAAAAAATTAAATAAATTTAATGGCACTTAAACATAAAATGTATATGAAAAATTTAATTGGAATTTTATTATTGATAATTGCATTTCAAGCAAATGCTCAAGACTTCAACAAAGTAAAAAATAGTCTTATCATTAATCAATATGAATCTGCAAAAGCAGAATATGATAAGATTATCACTAAGAAGCCTAACCTTGCAACTACAGCGGAAGGCCATTATTGGAAAACAAGAATCTACAGTGGTTTTACAAAAGATCCTAAAAATACTACAGCGTTTGTGGATTTGAAAAACGCTCTTGACGCATATATTACAGCAGATGCAAGTACAAATTATGCTGTGGCAAAAGAAAATGGCCCAGAACCTTTTTTTGATTTATACCTGAATAATTTTAAAAAGGGTGTAGGCGCATTCAATGAAAAAAACTGGAAACTAGCATCATCCGAATTCGATCAAGCCGTAAAATATAGTGATATTATATTTACACAAGGTTGGGCTTCATCAAAACAAAAATTTGATACTACTTCATTAATGTATGCTGGGTTTTCTAACCAAAACGCGAATAATGTAGAACAAACGATGATGTATTACAAGCGTTTGGTGGATGCAAAAATAAATACGCCTGAATTACAGGATATTTATAGATACATTTTATTACAGTATGTAAATACAAAAGATAAAGCAAATTTTGATGCTTTTTTAAAAATAACTGAAGCAGCATATCCAGAAGAAAATTGGTTTGATTATAAATCAGAGTACATAGAAAAAAACTATACATTACAAGAGAAAATTAAATTATATGATGAACAAGTAGCTGCTAATTCTATTTCTGAAGCAGAAAGCTTAATGTTTGGTGATGCTTTTATATCTGCGAAAAGTGATACAGAAACAAGTGAAAATAACGATTTGTATATTACTAAAGCAGCAGATGCTTATAAAAGAGCATTTAGCTTGAATAATAAAAACTTCGCAGCAGCATTTAATGCAGGTATAGCCTATTACAATCAATTCACTTCTTTAGAAGAAAAAGTGAGTGTAAATATAAGAGCTTTACAAAATTTGAATGCCAACAAACCAGCTGCACCAAAAGATCCTAAAAAGAAATTAGCTTTTGATGCTTCTTTCAAGGCTCAGGTAGATTCAATTAAGAAATTAAATGTTGCTTTAGATGCACCCATTAAAACCAATGTGGATGCAGCCATTGAGTGGATTGAAAAAGCTTTTAATGCTGTAAAAGATAAAGAAAAATTAGAAAGAGTAGAAAAGAATGTGGCTAGTAGATCTGTTGATTTTTTAGCAACATTATATCAATCAAAAAGAGACAAGGTAAGAGGGAAGGATCAAAAAGCGTATGATGCATTAGATCTTAAATTCAATGAATACGATAAATTACACGATAAATACAATAACTAATTTTTTTTCAATAGAATTAGATAATAATAAAATAGCCCCAATTTTGGGGCTATTTTATTATATACATATATTTTACTTGCGTTAATCTCTTAAAACAACAGTTAATTTATAATTTTTAGTCTCATTAAAATCTACAGTAATATCTTCATTCCCAAATTTAAAAACCGCTTGGACAGGGAAGATGACATTCTGAAAAATATATACATTTCTTTTTTGTTGATTGGTTCTTACGATCATTTCTTGAAAAGATCCTTTATTGAACACATGATCCGTTAATGTTGGTTTAGGCATTTCACCAGATAGGGTTGCAGAACCGCCAGATACAGATTCTACACTTACTTCAATAATATTACCACTTGGATTAGCTGGTTCGTGATTGATGGAGGCGTTACTAATCATATAAGATTTACTAAGTATCTTATAGGGGAATTCATATAGACCTATATATTGATCTTTTTTCCAGTAGCCAACAATCACATTGTCTTTACCATTAACAGCACTTTTAAGGGTTAGTTCTCCGTAACCATCTTTTTTTCCCTTTTTAAAGCTCCCATTATAAATATTACCAGCTGTATCTGTTAATACACCTTTGCCATCTGGTTGACCATTCTTTTGATCACCAATATAGGTGGTTTCTTTTTGCGTAATAGTTTGTGCTTCTAAGGAATTGATTTGTCCAAAGTACACAAGTGCGATAAGACATGCTATTGATTTTCTGATCATTTTATTACTTTTAATTTCTATTGTTTTTTTACAACGGTAAAGTTAGTGTATCTCTAAATTAGTCTGATAGGATAAAAGGTTCTTTAAATAAATTATCTATTTAACATAATGTTAATTATAAGAATAAATGAATAGAAATATGCAGTATATCAGGTAGTTAGCATGAGATAAACAATCCTCAGTAGTATAGGTTTGGATACTATTCATTTGAATAAATCGTTATGGTCAAGTACACAAGTTCATAGAAAGATTTGTACATTTAAGTAAAAGATAATTAACAAAAAACATTTGCTATGTCTACACCATTTACTAGAAGAAAATTTGTTCAAAATGCTGGAATGACTTCATTGGCTGTTGGTCTAAGTCCCGCATTTATTAAAGCTCAAGCTGCTGCAACCAAAGATGTAGTGAATATTGGTATTATAGGTACTGGTTTTAGGGGCCAAAGTCATATTGAAATGCTTGTACAACGTAAGGATACTAAAATTGTAGCTTTTGCCGACCCTGATCCAAGGATGTTAGCAGATGCACAAAAGATACTTAAAGACGCAGGTAGACCAGCCGCAATTGAATATAATAAGGGTAATGAAAATTACAAAAAACTCTTACAACGTACTGATATTGATGCTGTTGTAATAGCAACACCTTGGGAATGGCATATTCCTCAGGCATTGGAAGCTATAAAAAATGGTATTATACCAGGTGTGGAAGTTTGTGGGGCTATTAAATTGACGGATTGTTGGGACATAGTGAATGCAAGTGAAAAATCAGGTATACCTGTCATGTGCCTTGAAAATGTATGTTATAGACGAGATGTAATGGCTGTATATAATATGGTTAAAAAAGGTATGTTTGGTGAATTATTACACCTACAAGGTGGTTATGAACATGATTTAAGAGGCGTAAAGTTTAACAGCGCCAACTCCGCAAGTAGTGATTCAGGGGTAGAATTTGGCGATAAAGGCTTTAGTGAGGCTGCTTGGAGAACCAATCATTCATTATATAGAAACGGTGAATTGTATCCAACTCATGGTTTAGGCCCTGTGGCAATGATGACAGATATTAATAGAGGTAACCTTTTAACTAGACTTTCATCTGTTGCAACCAAAGCAAGAGGTTTACATAAATATATAGTTAACCATCCCAAAGGTGGTGAAAATCATCCAAATGCGAAATTAAATTTTAAACTAGGCGACATTGTTACCACCCAATTACAAACCGCAAATGGGGAGACTATATTATTGACGCATGACACCAATTCTCCTCGTCCTTATAATCTTGGTTTCCGCGTTCAAGGTACTCAAGGCTTATGGCAGGATTTCCATGCAGGTGAATTTAGCGCGGGACATATATATATAGAAGGTGTTTCTAAAAAATCACATCAATGGGAAAACCCAGAAACCTATTTAAAAGAACATGATCATCCTTTATGGAAGAAATATGAAGCGGATGCGGTTGGAGCTGGACATGGTGGAATGGACTTCTTTGTGGTGAACGCTTTTGTAGAGTGTATAAAAAGAAAAGTGAATTTCCCAATGGACGTATATGACTTAGCAACTTGGTATGCGGTTACTCCCCTTTCGGAAAAATCCATTGCAGAAAACGGTCAGGTTCAAGAGATCCCAGATTTTACAAGAGGAAAATGGAAGAATAGAAAACCTGATTTTGCAATGAATCCAGATTTTTAATAAATCTTACTGTAATATTTTACTATACGCTTTCAATAAAGCAATCTGATTAATGGCCCGAACATAGTTCTGGCCATTATATTTTGCGCCATAGTATGTATCCAAATTTAAATGGTCGGTTAAAAATCTTAATGCTTGCATATAAATCATGAATTCGCCGGCAAATTCAAAATGAGCCAACTCGAATGAAGTTAAAATATTACCCATAGCATTTAGGTAGCCTTCTTTTAAAGCTGTCCACCTACCCTTGTCAATTTGAACCAAATCTAGATTGGCTTCTTCTTCAGACACATTGGGTAAATAAGTTCGACACATATCCCCTACGTCACTTATAAAGTAACCAGGCATCACTGTATCTAAATCAATCACACAAATGGCCTTTTCTTGCTTATCAAATAATACATTGCTTATTTTTGTATCATGGTGTGTTACTCTTAGTTTGGCATCCTTATTAGCTATAAATGTTTCATATCGCTTCACTACATCTTGCTGAGACTGTAGATATTCTATGGCAATTTTCGATTCATTGATCCTATTGGTATCACCATTTGTTAAAGCAGTCTCAAATTGGGTATATCTTAAACTTAGGTTATGAAAATCAGGTAGCGTAATCTTTAGCTGTTGAATGGGTAAATTAACTAAAGCGGCAGTAAATTGCCCAAATGCATTGGCTGCTGCTTTTGCTAACAGAGGGTTTTCTAAAACATCATAACTTTGGCCATTGATCTTTGCGAATGCTCTATAATATTTTCCTTCATAAAAAGTCAATGTATCACCTTTTTTTGTTGGAACTAAATGAGTGAATAAAAATCCTGGGGCATGTTCTTGTAAATATTTTCCAATTAATTGAATATTCTGATCTATGGCCGAAGGATCTTTGAATATGAGATGATTGACTGTTTGTAGTATATATTCTTGACCTTCTTTAGTAATAACTATGAAAGTAGTGTTAATTAAGCCCTGATCAATTCTCTCAAATCGATCTACATTCCAATTATAAATATCAAAAATTGCTTGCATATAGTGCTACTAAAGTACAAAAATTATAAGCAAATTGCTTATCTTCAAAATCTAATAGTTTATCAATGAAGTCAATCAATAGAAGAGGATTTATACATTTAAGTAGTCTTGGTTTAACCAGTTTTACGATTCCTGGATTTGTTAAAAAATCAGATTTAATCAATAAAAAACCAATTGTAGTATCTACTTGGGATGCAGGTTTAAATGCCAATATTGCTGCTTGGAAAATATTGTCTACAGGGGGTGCAGCATTAGATGCCGTGGAGCAAGGAGTGATGGTGACAGAAAATGAAATCAATTGCTGTGTTGGTTTGGGAGCAAATCCAGATAGAGATGGACATGTTACTTTAGACGCCTCCATAATGGATCATCAATTTAATTGTGGAAGTGTGGCATTTTTAGAAAGAATTAAACACCCCATTTCTGTGGCAAGAAAAGTGATGGAAAAAACGCCACATGTAATGTTAGTAGGCGCTGGAGCGCAACAATTTGCTTTAAGCGAAGGGTTTAGTTTAGAAAAAGATGAATTATCTAATGACGCTAAAAATGCTTATGATAATTGGTTAAAGAAATCTACTTATAAACCTATCTATAATGTAGAACGTCAATCAGAAATTCCCAAAAATGATGCAGCATTTAACGCTCCACATAAATTAAGTAATGGAGAATGGAATCATGACACTATTGGTATGATTGCATTAGATGCGCAAGGTAATCTAAGTGGTTCTTGTACTACAAGTGGTGCAGGATTCAAAATGCGAGGTCGCTTGGGGGATTCACCCATTATTGGAGCTGGTTTGTATGTAGACAATGAAGTCGGTGCTGTAGTAGCCACTGGTCAAGGGGAAGATGTTATTCGTGTTGCTGGATCAAGCGCGGTAGTAGAATTCATGAGACAGGGTAAATCTCCTAAAGAAGCTTGTAGATTAGTCATTGAAAGAATCAGAAGAATTAAAAAAGAAAAAGCAAAAGATATTCAAGTTTGTTTTATTGCTATCAACAATAAAGGTGAATTTGGGGCCTTTGCATTACATAATGGATTTAATTATGCAGTTCATACAGAAAAAGGGAATGAATTATTTGAGTCAGATTTTTTAGATTAATATTCATGGGAACAATTTTAGAAATTGCTGTTTTTAATATTGAATCTGCATTAACTGCAATTGCTGCTGGTGCAGATAGAATTGAATTTTGTGAAAATCCTATGGAAGGTGGTACTACTCCATCTTACGGTAGTTTAAAAACTTTAATACAAAAAACCAATACCCCTATTTTCCCAATCATCAGACCAAGAGGAGGAGATTTTTTGTATTCTGATGACGAATTTGATTCAATGAAATCAGATCTATTATTAGTCAAGGAATTGGGTTATCCTGGTGCCGTCATTGGATTGCTAAAAAAAGATGGACATATAGATACCAATAGAACTGCTGAATTAGTTTCCATTGCTGGCAATATGGAAATTACTTTTCATAGAGCTTTTGATAGATGTATTGATCCTTTAAAAGGGTTAGAAGATATTATTCATACTGGTTGTAAAAGAATTCTTACAAGTGGGCAGGTTCCCAATGTTGCCAATGCCCTACCCTTGATTGCTGATTTAGTTAAAAATGCACATGGTAAAATAACGATTATGCCTGGAAGTGGTGTAAGGGCTAATAATATTAGCGAAATAATAGCTAGTACAAAAGTGAAAGAAATACATAGTTCGGCAAGAAAAAATTACCCTTCTTCCATGTCATATAGTCCTTCAAGTATGCAAGAACAAATGATGTTCACTGGAGTTGATCAGGCAGAAATAATCGCTATGAAAAAGGTGCTTATTGCTTTAAAAAAAGATATTTAATAGATAGCCTAGTAAAGTAACCTAACTCTAATAGTTTCTTTTACTTCTTTTAATAAAGACAAAGCCGTTTTAGATAATTTAGAATCAACATCTAATACAACATATCCAATTTCTTCATTGGTTTTTAAGTATTGTCCAACAATATTAATTTTATTTTTAGACATCACTGTATTGATAGCACTTAACACACCAGGTACATTATTGTGAATATGCAAAATTCTATGCGCTCCATCCACCGGTGGCAAACTAATGGTTGGAATGGATAGAGAACCATTAGACACCCCTCTTTCTAAATATTGGTATAATTTAATACTCACATCTTCGCCAATATTTTCTTGTGCTTCTTCTGTTGATCCACCAATATGTGGCGTTAATAAAACATTTGGTAAGCCTTGTAAAGGAGTTTCAAAAGAGTCCCCATTTTTTTCTGGTTCCCAAGGATATACATCTATGGCTGCACCACTGAGATGTTTTGCTTTTAATGCTGCAGACAATGCTTCTAAATCAACCACTTCTCCTCTAGCGTAGTTAATTAAAATGGCGCCTTGTTTACACTGTTTTAATACCTCTTTGTTAATTAAATTTTTAGTGGATGCAGTTTCAGGAACGTGTAATGAAATAATATCCGATGTACTAACTAATTCTTTGATAGATTTCACTGGGTGCGCATTGCCTAAAGGTAATTTTGTTTCAATATCATAAAACTTTACTTTCATTCCCATGGCTTCTGCCATAATACTAGTTTGAGTTCCAATATTACCATAGCCAATTAAACCAAGTGTTTTTCCTCTTAATTCAAAACTACCTTTAGCATCTTTATTCCAAATACCATTATGTGCTGCAGTATTTTTATCTATAATTTTTCTAATTAACATGATACTCGATCCTATGACTAATTCAGCAACAGATCTCGTATTACTATAAGGAGCATTAAAAACAGCTATACCTTTTTGTTTGCAAGCTTTCATATCCACTTGGTTAGTACCAATGCAAAAACATCCAATTGCTTGTAATTTTTTTGCACTGTCTAGAACCTTTTTTGAAATAAATGTTTTAGATCTAATGCCTAAAATATGCACATCTTTTATGACTTTAATAAGATCCTCTTCGCTAAGAGCACCTGCTACTTTTTTAACATCAGTATACCCTTGAATTTTAAAATACTGTGCAGCAGCATCACTAATATTTTCAAGAAATAATACCTTGATTTTGTCTTTAGGATAGCTGGTTTTTAAAGAAGTGCTCATATGGCAAAGTTAAAAAAAATTAACCGCTTCTTTCTTCATTCACAATATTTTATAGCATTTGAGCGTTATTTTTGTACTACCCTAATAACTAACAGATGATCGTCAGAATTTCATTTTTAAGTACCTTATTTATTTTAATATGCGCTTGTGGCACATCACAAGGCCCTAAATACCAAGAAGGACTTAATACACCTAGCTTTACTTACAATAAGTTATCTGATACTGAAAGAACTAAATTAGGAGCGGAAATAAAAACCAAATATGAAAAACTATTAGGCAATAGAGGCTTTAGCGGTCAAATTTTGGTAGCAAAAAACGGAGAGATCATTTTCGAGGATTATAAAGGATATGCTAATATTAGCCAAAAGACACCTATCCTTCCAGAAACGCCTATTCATTTGGCATCTGTTTCTAAGACCTTTACAGGTATGTTGGCTTTAAAATTATGGGAACAAGATCAATTAGATTTAAAAGCACCAGTTAGTCAATATCTACCCAATTTCCCTTACACATCGGTAACAGTTGAACAGTTATTATCACATAGAAGTGGTTTACCAGATTACACCTATTTTATGGAATCCAGAAAATATGTTTCTGTTAAAGTAAAAAACAAAAGAGGAAGATGGGTAAAGAAATTAAAGCTTATTCATAATGAAAAGCCTTTTAGGGAAGGTAACTATACCAATTTGGATGTATTGGATTATATGATACAAAAAAAACCTGCTCCTGCAGCAATGCCAGATAGAGTCTTCAGATACTGTAACACCAACTATGTTTTATTAGCACTCATTATTGAAAAGCAATCAGGGAAAGATTTCCCGACCTTAATGGAGGAAATGATTTTCAAGCCACTAAAAATGAACCATTCTTATGTCTTTAATATAAAAACTATTGACAAATACACTCCTTCTTATAATGCTAAAATGCAACCTTATAGAATAGAAAAATACGATTGTATTTATGGAGATAAAAATGTTTATAGTACAGTTAGAGATCTGAATTTATGGGAACAAGCTTTAACTAAAGGCTTGTTTTTAAGACCAGAAACCATGGAAATGGCTTATCAACCACAGAGTCCTACCAATAAATATTATCATAATTATGGTTTTGGTTGGAGAATTTTGGTAAAACCTAATGAAGAAAAACTAATTTATCATAATGGATGGTGGCATGGTAATAATACTGTTTTCAATAGAATGATCGCAGAAACAGCTACCATCATCATATTGGGGAATAAATTCAATAAAACCATCTATAAAGGAAAAGAATTGGCTTCAGTATTTACAGGGAAGCTGGATACTAGCGCTTTAGTAGAGTAAAATGCCCTTTTTTGCCATTTTTTGGCCATTTCACCCTATTTTTGCAGACCTTAATCGAATCAAGAAAACAAAGAATAAGAATTGCTTATGAACAATCTTCTATTTTATGCCGTTCCGGCAATGGGTATTGTAGGTTTACTATATACTCTATTGAAATTCAACTGGGTATCTAA
>CANHUW010000025.1 GCA_947463975.1 Bacteroidota bacterium | reverse complement strand
GGTGCTTTTGCTCATTGTATGAAAGAAAAAAATTGGGAAGTTACTGCTTTAGAGCCAGATGCTTCAAGTAGACAAAAAGCTTTAGAAAATTATAATTTGTTTTTACAAACTCCTGATACCTTATATCAATTAGCAGATAATTCTCAGGATGTAATTTGTTTATGGCATGTATTGGAACATGTACATGATTTAAAAGGGTATTTAAAAGCGTTTAAATCAATTCTCAAAACCAATGGGAGACTCATCATTGCTGTTCCCAATTATACAAGTTATGATGCTCAGTATTATAAAAAACACTGGGCTGCTTATGATGTACCAAGACATTTATACCATTTTTCTCCTGCATCGTTACAATTTTTATTAAAACAATTTGATATGCAGTTGGTTCAAACAAAACCAATGTGGTTTGATAGCTATTATGTGAGCTTATTAAGTGAAAAATATAAAAAATCTGGATTTATTGGAATCTTTAGAGCTTTAATCATTGCTTCAATATCTAATATAAAAGCTGTCAAGAATTCTCAAAAAGCAAGTTCAATTATATACGAAATAAAGAAAAAGGGGCTTTAATTACTTTATCACTATCTCTGCCATAATTGGCCAACACTTACCTGTAATAAAAATGGTTTTCTTTGTGGGATGGTATGCTATTCCATTTAATACATAACCTGGATCAATACTGGTAGGGTTATAATTCACATTTGCCTGCGATAACAATTGATCAAAATTGATGGTTTCTTTTATTTGACCTGAATTAGGATCAATAAAGACGATATCGTTTGTCAAATAGATATTTGCAGCAATTTTACCATTAATAATTTCTAATTCATTAATATCACTTACATATCCAAATTTATTATACACCCCAATAGTTCTTTGAATGGTGAAATTATCAGGATGAACAAAATATAAATTACTTCCTCCTGTGGAAACAATTAAAGATGAATCATTATGTGTCAATCCCCATCCTTCATAAGGCCAATACAACTCTTTAATTTTAACTAAGGTTTTAGCATCGTATACCATTACTTTTTTTTCCTTCCAAGTAAGTTGATAAATCTTATCATTAAAAAGGGTAGTACCTTCTCCAAAATCAGATATTGGTAGTTTTATTTTGGCACCTACAGGTTTCATATTGGGATCTAATACATGGAGTATACTTTCGCCATAATTACCTGTTCCTTCAATTAAATTTTCACCATTAAATACTAATCCTTGAGTATAAGAGCTGGTATCGTGAGGATGAATTTTGACTATTTCATATTGTAAAACTTTTGGAGCATCAATAGCATTCACATTAGTGCTTTCAGTTGTGTTATTTGCCGTATTGCATGCTAATAACCATATTGAAAATATCAAAATACTTAGTGTTCTCATTATAATGAATTAAACATTAAATCTAAAATGCATAACATCACCGTCTTTCACAATATATTCTTTTCCTTCAATTCTTAATTTACCATTATCTCTACAGGCTGCTTCACTTTTGAATTTAATAAAATCGTCAAATGCAATGACTTCAGCTTTAATAAACCCTTTTTCAAAATCTGTATGAATAACACTAGCTGCCTGAGGAGCTTTCCAGCCATTTCCAATGGTCCATGCTCTAACTTCTTGAACACCTGCTGTAAAATAGGTTTCTAGATTCAATAATTTATAAGCAGATTGAATTAATCTATTTAAGGCCGGCTCTTTCATTTGATATTCTTCCATAAACAAGGCCTTGTCATCTGCATCTTCTAATTCTGAAATTTGTGCTTCTATATTATTACACATTACAATCACTTCAGCGCCTTCTTCTTTTGCCATTGCAACTAATTTTTCTGAAAAGGCGTTCCCAGTATGCATAGATTTTTCATCGACATTAGCCACATACATTACTGGTTTTTCAGTTAATAAAAAGATATCAGCAATAGCCATTCTATCTTCTTTACTTAAACCCAAAGAACGGATGCTTTTACCTTGCTCTAAATGCAATTTGCATTTTTGTAAAACTTCCAATTCTGCTTTTGCTTTTGGATCTGTTTTGGCCATCTTTTCAGTACGCTGCATTTTCTTTTCTACACTATCCAAGTCTTTTAATTGAAGTTCTGTTTCTATGATTTCTTTATCGCTAATTGGATTGATAGCACCTTCTTCTCTTAATACATTTTCATCTTCAAAACATCTAATTACATGAATAATGGCACTTACTTCTCTGATATTCGCTAAGAACTTGTTTCCTAAACCTTCCCCTTTACTTGCACCTTTTACCAAGCCTGCAATGTCCACAATTTCTAACTGTGTTGGAACTATTTTTTGAGGAATTATTAATTCAGCTAATTGATTTAGTCTATTATCCGGTACATCTACTAAACCAACATTAGGCTCAATGGTACAAAAACGATAATTGCTAGCTTGTGCTTTTGCACTATTACTTACTGCGTTAAATAAGGTTGATTTTCCCACATTTGGTAATCCCACGATACCTGCTTGTAAAGCCATAATTGAATTGATTTTAAGACCGCAAAAATACAATTCTAATTGCAAAATGGGCTATATTAGTACCATAAACAATTTTAATATATGGCTTTAAATATCATTTGGGTGGCCTTTTTTGTTGTAGCATTTGTAATTGCCTTATTTAAATTGATTTTCTTGGGGGATACAGCCATTTTTAAGCTATTAGCTGATGGAATATTTGATGCTGCTAAAGTATCTGTAATGGATGTCGCTTTGCCTTTAGCTGGAACCATGGTTTTCTTTTTGGGTCTGATGAATATTGCAGAAAAGGCTGGAGCTATCCAAAAATTAGCTAAATGGATGAACCCATTTTTGAGCAGATTGTTTCCTGAAGTTCCAGCCAATCATCCAGCAATGGGTCAAATGGTGATGAATTTTTCTGCCAATATGTTAGGATTAGACAATGCAGCAACCCCTTTTGGATTAAAAGCAATGGAAAGTTTACAAAGTTTAAATCCAAAAAAAGACAAAGCCACCAATGCCCAAATTATGTTTTTGGTGTTACATACTTCTGGATTGACTATTATTCCACTAACTATAATATCATATAGATTGGCAGCTGGGTCTACTGATGCTGCTAGTATTTTTATTCCTTGTGTTTTGGCGACTATTGGGACCACTTTGGCTTCTATTATGATGGTGGGTTTCTATCAAAAATTAAAATGGGATAAAGTTTTATTAAGTTGGCTTTTAGGTTTAGTAGGATTAATGTTTGCGGTTTTATTTTTGGTGAATGGGTTAAGTCCTACCCATAAAGAAGTCATCTCAAAAGTGGTAGGAAATGGGTTGCTTATTTTTATAATAGTTCTTATCATATTAGGAGGTGTCTATAAAAAAGTAGCTGTTTTTGATGCCTTTATAGAAGGAGCAAAGAATGGCTTTGATGTTGTCTTAAAAATTATACCTTATTTAGTTGCGATGTTGGTAGCTATAAGAGTTTTTAGAGATAGTGGAGCTTTGACCTATATTTTGGATGGATTATCCTACTTAATACAGTTAACTAACGTGAATGCTGATTTTATTCCTGCTCTTCCTGTGGCTATTATGAAGCCATTGAGTGGGAGTGGTGCAAGGGGAATGATGTTGGATATTTTTCAAACAAGTGGCCCAGATTCTTTTGTAGGTAAATTGGCCTCTATCTTTCAAGGTTCTGCCGATACTACTTTTTATATCATTGCATTGTACTTTGGAAGTGTAGGGATTAAAAAAGTAAGGTATGCTATATGGGCCGGAATATTAGCTGATTTAATTGGAGTGGTGATTGCTATATTTATTGGCTATACTTTTTTTAGATAAGTCTTTCTTTGAGTTTCATCATTGAGTCTCTAAAATTGGACTCAATGATGCATTATTTACCCTCGCTCATCTTTATTACCTCCTCCCATTCTTTATCAGTAACGGGTTGGACAGAAAGACGTCCTAATCTTACCAATGCCATATTTTGAAGATTGGTATTGGCTTTGATATCAGCAAGTTTTACTGGATTTTTCAATTTTTTTACTGGTGCAAAATCAACCGCTAACCAAGCAGTTTCTTCTGTAGTAGGATCCTGATAGGATTCTTTTACTACTTTAGCTATTCCAACAATTTCTACACCTTCATTGCTATGATACCAAAAAGCCAAGTCTCCTTTTTTCATGGAACGTAAATTATTTCTAGCACCATAATTTCTTACACCATCCCAAAATGTTTTCTTGTCTTTTACAAATTGATCCCAAGAATACTTAAATGGTTCTGATTTAATTAACCAATATGCCATAAATGATTTTTTAATTAATATCCACTAGATAAGACATCTGCCAAATGCAAAACTTTAATTGATTGGCCATTGTGATTGATTCTTCCTTCTAAATGCATTAAACAACTAGTATCTGTACTTACAATATATTCAGCGTTTGTGGCAATAGCATGGTCAATTTTTTGATCAGCCATAGAAGTACTAATGGTATCATACTTAACTGCAAAGCTTCCTCCAAATCCACAACATGTTTCTACATCTGCCATTTCAACAATTTCAATTCCTTCAACAGCATTCAATAATTTCCTAGGTTCTTCTTTAATTTTACATTCTCTCAAGCCAGCACAGCTATCGTGGTAAGTGATTTTTGCAGGAAAACTTGCACCCAAATCAGTAATACCTATAATCTGTACCAAGAATTCTGACAATTCAAACATGCGTTGTTTTACTTTTTTAGCAGGACTTTGAAATGCATTGTTTTCAAATAACTTGCCATAATTATTTCTCACAAATCCTGTACAGCTAGCACTGGGAGAAACGATATAATCTGCCCCTTCAAAATCTTGCACAAATTTGGTACATACATCCTTGGATTCTCCCCAAAAGCCCGCGTTGAAAGCAGGTTGACCGCAACATGTTTGATTGGGGTTATAGAGCACTTCACATCCCGCTTTTTCTAATACTTTAATGGTATTAAAAGCAACTTGTGGATATAATTGATCCATAAAACAGGGGATGAATAATTGTACTTTCATACTCAAATATAAACAAAAAAAAGAGCCTCAGTAATAGAGGCTCAAAAAATATTAAGGTTGAATTTTTAATCGATTGATATACTTATCAGCCATAATGCCTTTTTCTGACTTTGGGTAATCATTTTTGATTTTAGTATATAATTCAATAGCTTCTTCTGTTTTGTTATTCAATTCCAAAAAAGCGGCAGCTCTAAATAAATATTCAGAAGAAATCGCTTCGTCTTCAGGAAAATATTCTCCCGCTTTCTTGTAATGACTTACCGCTTCATCAACTTTATTTAAAGAAGAATAAGCATCTCCTAAAGTACCATAAGCTACTGCCTGGATTTGTTTAGCATCAGTAGAAAAATCTTTTAAATAATCAATAGACTTGTTAAAATCATTCATTCTGAAATAACTAATTCCGGCATAGTATTTTGCTAAGTTAGCAGCTTTTGTACCACTAAATTCTTTGATAATATATAAAACTCCTTTGCTTTGCCCATCTCCGTTTAACACAAAGTTAGAAGAGTCGTTTGCAAAATATTTTTCTGCCATAAACATAGCATCAGCAGCTTTTGCTTCTCTAGGTTTTTGATATAATTCAGTATATCCAAAAAATCCTCCTATTAAAACAATAGCAGCAACTAAAGTGTAGGTTAAAGATTTTTGATTCTTTTTGAAAAAGTTTTCTGTTGAAGGTTGTTCTTGTTGTAATTCGCTCATATAAATGTTTGTAATTAGTCTACGATAAATGGATAATTTTGATCAATATATACATCTTTTAAAACTTCGCTATCATCAGGCCATGGGCTTTCTTCAGCAAATTTTACAGAGGCTTCGACAATTGTATTGATTTTATCATCAATAGCTTTTAATTCAGCTTCAGTTGCGTATTTATTTTCTAATATTGTTTTTGTAACTTTTGTAATTGGATCTTGATTCTTGTATTCCTCCACCTCATCTTTAGATCTATATTTTTGAGGATCTGATACGGAATGTCCTCTGTATCTATATGTCTTCATTTCTAATAGAGTAGGACCTTCTCCATCTCTTGCTCTTTTAACCGCTCTAGCAACACCTTCGTGCACTATTTCTGGTGTCATACCATCTAATTTATCCGATGGCATTTCATAAGCATCCGCTAATTTATATATATCAATAACATTACTTGTTCTTTCGATAGAAGTACCCATTGCGTAATTGTTATTTTCACAAATAAATACTACTGGTAATTTCCAAAGCATAGCTAGGTTAAAAACCTCATGCAACATACCTTGTCTTGCAGCACCATCTCCAAAGAAACATAAAACTACATTCTTAGATCCACGATATTGTTCAGCAAAAGCTAATCCAGCTCCAGTACCAATTTGAGCACCCACAATACCATGCCCACCAAAGAAGTAATTTTCTTTATCAAAAAAGTGCATACTTCCACCTTTACCTTTAGAACAACCTGTTGCCTTTCCATATAATTCAGCCATAGCTGCATTTGGACTCATGCCTTTAGCCAAAGCCAAACCATGGTCACGGTATCCTGTAATAAAAGGGTCTTCATGATTGGTAGCGGTCATGCAACCTGCAGCAATAGCTTCTTGTCCATTGTAAACATGGAAAAATCCTCTGATTTTTCCTGCCATTTTATACATTTCTTCAGACTTGGATTCGAATTGACGAATTAATTGCATCAATTCATACCAATACAGATAGGTTTCTTTTGAAAATTTTTGGGCCACAGTCCTTTAATTTTGAGGAGCAAATATACTGTTTTTTCGCGTAATTATGGGCTAAAAACAGTCCTAAGCTTCGTTTAAAAATGGGTATTTATAGTCAGTGGGTGGGTTAAATGTCTCTTTTATAGTTCTAGCGCTTAACCATCTATATAAATTCAACATACTTCCTGCCTTATCATTGGTTCCTGAAGCCCTAGCTCCGCCAAATGGTTGTTGTCCAACAACCGCTCCAGTAGGCTTATCATTGATATAAAAATTGCCTGCAGCATGTCTTAATTTTTGCGTAGCTAATTCAATAGATGCTCTATCCTGTGAAATAATAGAACCCGTTAATGCATATTTTGAAGTACTATTTAAAATTTCTAAAGTTTTTTCAAATTTAGTTGCAGGATATGTATAGATGGTTAAAACTGGCCCAAAGATTTCTTCACACATGGTTGTATATTTTGGATCAGAAGTTTCAATCACAGTTGGTTCTATAAAATAACCTTTTGATTTACTATAATTCCCGCCAACTAGTATTTTCGCTTTCTTGTCTTTTTTTGCTTTACTGATGTATTTAGTAATACTATCATAGGCTTTTTCATCAATCACAGCATTCACAAAATTAGAAAAATCTTCCACTGTTCCAACCTTCATAGATTGAACCACTTTAACAAGTTTGGTTTTTACAGCAGCAGCAATATTATTTGGAATATATGCTCTTGATGCTGCAGAACATTTCTGACCTTGGAATTCAAAAGCACCTCTTGCTAAAGCGGTAACTACTGTATCTACATCAGCAGTTGGGTGTACCATAACAAAATCTTTTCCGCCAGTTTCACCTACAATTCTTGGGTAAGATTTATAGTTCGCAATATTTTCTCCAATTTGTTTCCACATATGATTGAATACTCCTGTAGAACCTGTGAAGTGAACACCAGCAAAATCTGGATGTTTGAAACAGGTATCACCCAAAGTTGGACCATCCACATAGACAATATTGATAACACCATCTGGTAATCCCGCTTCTTTTAATATTCTCATAAATAATTGTGCAGAATAAATTTGTGTGTTAGCTGGTTTCCAAACTACCACATTACCACACATTGCAGCTGAGGCAGGTAAGTTACCTCCAATGGCAGTAAAATTAAATGGCGTAATGGCTAAAACAAATCCTTCTAAACCTCTCCATTCCATTCTATTGTGAATGCCAGGAGCAGAGATAGGTTGTTGCTGATATATTTGACTTAAAAAATGAACATTGAATCTTAAAAAATCAATCAACTCACAAGCAGCATCAATTTCTGCTTGAAAAGCATTTTTACTTTGACCCAACATGGTCGCAGCATTCATTTCATAACGATATTTTGTTGCTAATAAATCAGCTGCTTTTAGAAAGATATGTGCTCTTGATTCCCAACTCATTTCTGACCATCCAATACGAACTTTTAAAGCGGTATTGATTGCTTGATCAACATGTTGTTTATTACCTGCATGAAAATGGCCCAATACATGTTTTATTTCATGTGGTGGATGAATGGCTATTTTTTTGCCTGTTCTAATAGCTTTACCACCAATATACATGGGGATATCTAAAGTTTTCTTTTTTAGATCGGTTAAAGCTTTTTTCAAAGCTATTTTCTCGGGACTGCCAGGAGCATAAGAAAGTACTGTTTCATTTGCTGGCATAGGGTAGTTAAAATATCCAAATTGCATATAAAATAATTAGGACTCAAAAATAAGCAATTAAAGAACATCTGTTTGGAATAGATGTCTTTTACTATAAAAATTGTTTAGTATTTTAGCAGTATGCAATATATTTTAGTAGACATTGCGGACAGAGATAATTTTTATCCATTTAGCTTAACTAGATCCTTGGCAGAATGTAGGGTTGGATTATACACTTTTCAAGAAAGATGGGAAAAATATATTGGTCAAGAAACCGGTATATATACCGTAAATTATTTACAAGTTTTATACGATGCTACATTTCTAACATCGAACGAATCTTTAACATTTATTAATATATCCATTATACCGCAAGTATCTTTATTGGAGCAAATTAAATGCTTACAAGAGGGAGAAAAATTGATTACAACATCAGGCAAATGGATTGCGACAAAAACCAAGGAAAGAAATATTGCAAATATCTTATTGGCAGCAATGCCTCCAATAATCGTTGAAGAGGTGGAATGGGTAGAAAATAGTGTCGATTTACTAAAAAAACAAGCAGCTTTCATTAGGACTGATTTCGCTATTGTTAGTCAAAATCGTCGCTCCCAGAAAGTGAATGACACTAATAGTCTAATACATGGGGATCAAATTTTTATTGAAGAAGGTGCGCAGATTTCTTGTTCAAATTTAAATGCAAGTGAAGGCCCTATATATATTGGAAAAGAAGCAGTTATTATGGAGGGAGCTTGTATAAGAGGGCCCTTTGTTTTAGGAAATAAAGCTGTGGTAAAAATGAATACCAGTATTTATGGCGCCACTAGTATTGGGCCTTATTGTTTGTCCGGCGGCGAGATTAAGAATTCCATTATCATGGGTTTTTCTAATAAAGGACACGAGGGCTATTTGGGAGATAGTATCATTGGTTATTGGTGTAATTTAGGTGCGGGTACCTCCAATAGCAATGTTAAAAATTCGGCTGGTAAGGTACAATTATGGAATGAAGCAAAACAAGTTTGGGATACGATTGGTCAAAAAATGGGAATGTTAGTGGGTGATTATAGCAGATTTGCCATTCAATCTAGCATAAATACAGGCTCTTATGTTGGGGTGAGTGCAAATGTTTTTGGAAACGGTTTATTACCCAAAAACCTACCCAATTTTACTTGGGGTATTTTGCCAGGATATGTTTTAGACAAGGTCATTACCGATATAGGAAATTGGAAGAAAATGAAAGGATTTGAAGTTACCAAAGAAGAGCAGATGGTTTTAGAACATCTCTATAAGCAGGCTCATTTATAGTGTTTAAATAGGTTTAGGCTTAATTTTTGATTACCTTTGCACCGCTGATAATAGCTTAAAAAGACCAAAAATTACCCAATGAGAAAGCAAATAGCCGCAGCTAACTGGAAAATGAATTTAAGTCAATCCGAAGCGGATTCTTTATTAAACGAGTTGTTTCAAACAGCATTTCATTTAGCAGCACATCAGGAAGCTATTTTTGCAGTTCCATCCATATACATCCATCAAACGAAAGCTAAATTGGCTGGGAAGCAAAATATGTATGTAGCAGCACAAAATTGTCATCAAAAAAATAATGGAGCTTTTACAGGTGAAATTGCAGCACCTATGTTTGCATCTGTCGGTGTAAAGCATATTGTTTTAGGTCATTCTGAAAGAAGAGAATATTTTACAGAATCTGATGCTTTATTAGCTGAAAAAGTAAACGCAGTATTAGCAATAGATAGCACACCCATTTTCTGTTGTGGAGAGCCATTAGATATTAGAGAAGCAGGAAATCAAAATATTTTTGTAGAAGCACAATTAAAAAATTCTTTATTTCATTTAAGTGCTGAACAAATTGTTAAAGTTGTTATAGCGTATGAGCCAATTTGGGCAATAGGTACAGGCAAAACAGCAACAAGTGAGCAAGCTCAAGAAATACATGCATACATTAGATCTGTATTTGCTTCAAAATATGGACAATCTATAGCAGATCAAATTTCCATTTTATATGGCGGTAGCGTTAAAGCTGCTAATGCAAAAGAACTTTTCTCGCAACCTGATGTGGATGGTGGTTTAGTGGGAGGTGCTTCTTTAATTGCTTCTGAATTTACAGCCATCATTAATGCACTACAATAGAATTTAAAAGAATAGTAACACTACATGAAGAATATTAGAAATTTCTGTATCATCGCCCATATTGATCACGGTAAAAGTACCTTGGCTGATCGTTTGTTAGAGCACACCAAAACCATAACCGAAAGAGAAATGATGAACCAGGTTTTGGATGATATGGATTTAGAGAGGGAGAAGGGTATTACCATCAAGAGTCACGCAATTCAAATTAATTATATTCATAAAGGAGAAACCTATACTTTAAATTTAATTGATACTCCTGGACACGTAGATTTTAGTTATGAAGTAAGCCGTGCATTAGCCGCTTGTGAAGGCGCCTTATTGTTAGTGGATGCTTCTCAGGGAATTCAAGCACAAACTATTTCTAATTTATATTTAGCCTTAGACAATAATTTAGAGATTATTCCAGTGATCAATAAAATTGATATGGATGGGGCTAAAATACCAGAAGTCACAGATCAAATTATTGATTTAATTGGATGTAAGCAAGAAGATATTTTATTAGCAAGTGGCAGATCTGGAATTGGTATCGAAGAAATTTTACAAGCAATTTGTGAAAGAATACCAGCTCCAGTTGGAAATACAGATGCGCCATTACAAGCCTTAATTTTTGATAGTGTATTCAATAGTTTTAGAGGTATTATAGTTTATTATAGAATTTTAAATGGTGTATTAAAAAAGAACGATAAAATTAGGTTTGTTGCCTCTGGTAGGGATTATAATGCAGACGAAGTAGGGGTGCTGAAATTATCCATGACGCCTAAAGAAGAAGTAAGAGCAGGTGATGTAGGGTACATTATTACTGGTATTAAAAATGCTAAAGAAGTAAAAGTTGGAGATACTATTACATTAGCGAATAACCCAGGTGAAATGATCAATGGTTTTGAAGAAGTTAAACCAATGGTATTTGCGGGTATTTATCCAGTGAATACAGACGAATTTGAAGAATTACGTGATTGTATGGATAAACTACAATTAAATGACGCTTCATTAACTTTCGAATTAGAAACTTCTCAAGCTTTAGGTTTTGGTTTTAGATGTGGATTCTTAGGATTACTTCACATGGAGATCATTCAAGAACGTTTAGAACGTGAATTCAATCAAACAGTCATCACTACTGTACCTAACGTAAGTTTTATTGCCTACACAACAAGAGGAGAGAAGATTATTGTTAACAATCCAACGGAGATGCCGGATCCTGTTAAGATTGATTATATTGAAGAACCTTTTATCAGAGCTCAAATTATTACCACTCCAGATTATATTGGAAATATTATTACTTTATGTCTAGGTAAAAGAGGTATGTTAATTAATCAAAGTTATTTAACACCAACAAGGGTTGAGTTAATTTTTGAAATGCCTTTAACAGAGATTGTATTTGATTTCTATGATAAATTAAAGAGTGGTACTAGAGGATATGCCTCTTTTGATTACACTCAAATTGGGTTTAGAGAAGCGGATATTGTTAAAATGGATATCTTATTGAATAGCGAAAAAGTAGATGCATTAAGTGCATTAATTCATAGAGGCAAATCTGCAGAGTTTGGACGAAAGCTTTGTGAAAAACTTAAAGAACTATTGACAAAACAACAATTCCAAATTGCCATTCAAGCTGCCATTGGTGCAAAAGTAGTAGCTAGAGAAAATATTTCTGCGATGCGAAAAGATGTAACTGCCAAATGTTATGGTGGTGATATCAGCCGTAAGAGAAAATTGTTGGAAAAGCAAAAAGAAGGTAAAAAGAGAATGCGACAAATTGGTAATGTAGAAATTCCTCAAGAAGCCTTTTTAGCTGTTCTAAAACTAGATTAAGGATTCTTATAAATAGAAGCTTTTATAAAGCTTTTGCAAATTGGAATAGATTATCAAAGCGATAATCTATTTTAGTATCTGGGAAGGTAGTTTCTGGATGTGTGGTAGCTAAAAACACAGTGTGCATTCCAGCATTCCTACCGAAAAGCATATCACTCATCCTATTTCCTACCATTATGGATTTATTTAAATGAATGTCTGGATATAAATCAACTGCTTGAAAAGCCATTCCAGGTTGAGGTTTTCTATTAGGAGAATCATTGTCTAAATCGGTACAATATAATATATGATCGATTCTTCCATGCACTGATTCAATTTGTATTTTCATGTTGGCATGAATCTCCTTTAAATCAGCCTCTGTCATTAAACATTTAGCTACACCTTTTTGATTGGTAGTAATGATAATTCTCGTAAATTTTTTTGCTAAAATGGGTAATGCTTTTAAACTCTCTGGATAAAATTCAAATTCCTCCCATTTACGAATATAATCTTCATTCTTTTCGACGTTAATCACGCCATCTCTATCTAAAAATAAAGTCCAATCATTATTAATATGGGATAAATCGAAAGTCATTATTTGCCAAATATATTTACTTCCACTAATTCGCAAATAATATGACCAACTAGAATATGGGATTCCTGAATTCTAGGTGTAGTATTGGAAGGTACATTGATCAAATAATTAGCTAAATCTTTCATTTTACCGCCATTTGCTCCAGTGAATCCAATAGTAACAACACCCAAAGATGCAGCCATTTCAAAAGCTTTTATGATATTACCAGAATTACCTGAAGTGCTTATACCAACCAATACATCTCCCTTTTTGGCTAATCCTTCAAGTAACCTTGAATAAATTACCTCATAACTATAATCATTTGCAACTGCTGTTAAGTAAGAGCTATTACAATGCAAAGCATCAGAAGGCAAGGCTTTTCTATCCTTGTAGAAGCGACCTGAAAATTCAGCTGCTAAATGTTGAGCATCAGCAGCACTACC
>CANHUW010000024.1 GCA_947463975.1 Bacteroidota bacterium | reverse complement strand
TTCAATTAGAGGCAAGAACGAATTTGGTTGGGATGCTTCTGCATATTCTAAATTGTATAAATCAAATAATGTATCAATAGCTAATTGGGATTCAGTGAAAACTACTGAATGGATAGAAAAAACTCCTAAGGCTGCTTTATCAGACTTAACGGCTGCTACTAGTAATGACAATTCCACTTTTTCAAAAAAATATGATTTTAAAAATATTCAATTTGATAAAGAAGGAGTGGAGTTATTTGATAAGGAATTAAGTAACAGGTATAATATTGGGGCAATTAGCTTCACTAAAGATAGCACAACTGCCTATTTCACTAAAAATTTAGTCAATACCAATAAAGTCCACCAATTAGAAATTTGGTCAGCAACCAAAATTGCAGGATCATGGACTGATTTGACTAAGTTAGCATTTAACTATAAAGATGCATCTTATGCTCATCCTGCCATTAGTGCAGATGGTAATACTCTATATTTAATAAGTGATCAAGTGGGTGGACTTGGCGGAACAGATATTTATTACACCAAGAAAGATGCCAATGGACAATGGGGTAGTTTGATGAATGCTGGAACAATTGTTAACACAAGATTTAATGAATTGTATCCAATTTTTTCAGAAGGGGATTTGTATTTCAGTTCAAATGGCCATGCTGGCGTTGGAGGTTTAGATATTTATAAGGCTATTATGACCAATGGCAAAATTTCATCCATTGAAAATATTGGATATCCGGTAAATAGCAGCATGGATGACATGTCCTTTTCAAAACAAGGATCAAAAGGTTATTTTGTATCAAATAGATATGGATCAGATGATATTTTCTCTTTTGACTATAAATTGATCAAGGTTTTATTAAAAGGTAAGGTTGAATTAAGTGATGGAACTAAACCGGTTATGAAAGTTAATTTATTCAATAACGCAAATACCCTAATAGAAACTGTAAGTACAGATTTAAATGGATTTTATTCAGTGTATGTTAGACCAAATAGATCATTCCAAATTCAAGCTATTGAACCTAAGAACAATAAAGCAGAGGGTGCAATAAATTCTAAAGGGTACACAGGAGATTCAAAAATAGGCTTTACCAAATCATTAAATACTTTGATGATTAATATGCCAGCACCTCCACCTCCAGTTGTAGAGAAGGTAAGCTTCAGAAATATCATTGATTCTTTAAAATCATTGACGGATGATTATGTTATATTCCATCATGATTTTGATAAAGTTACCTTAGAAAAAAGCCACAAATCTGCTTATAAAAAATTACAAGCTAGAATTAAACAATTAAAAGGTGCTAGGATTGTAGTACTTTCTGCTGCAGACTGTAAGGGTACAGATGAGTACAATGAAAAGCTATCTGCTAGAAGATCAGTTTATTTAACTAAGAATCTACAATCTAAAGCTAAAAAGAATACCTATGTTTCATTGCATGTGGGTGAGCGTATCTTAGCCGAGCCATGTGATGAGAAGGCTACTAAAAATCAACAATTAGAGAATCGATATAGCTATATTTTCATTGAGAAATAGATTTTATTAGATTTAAGTTATGAAACCCCTCCGTATGTGAGGGGTTTTTTCATATCAATTACTTATTATTTTATATATGTATATTATTGATATATAAAGTGTAATAAATATTAACGAAGTGTTTTTATCTGTTTACTAAGTATATTAAATAAAATATTATTGCGTAATTAATAGAATATATTCTACTTTTAATAGATATTTTACTAAGAATTAAATCTATTTATTAAAGTTAAAGTTATTCAACCCTTATGTATTTCTGTCATATTTCCATGTTATCCGTTAGAAGGTTTTGTTTAAATAAACTAACGATTTTATCATTTTTCTTGTTCAATTCTTCACATATCAATGCGCAAATTGACATCAAATCAAAAGTTGATGCTCAAACCTATGCTGACTATTCTAAGGCTATTGATTTTTTCGAGAATAATATAAGTCCAAATGATTTTGTGACTTTATTTATCCCAATTAATTATTCTTTTAATAGGTTGAGTCAAGAAAGACAAACAGCTTTATTAAATTCTAATTTATCTGAAATATCTCAATTTATTAGAAATCATAGTTCTTCTATAATAGTTGACTCAAATTATTTAAGCTCAAATTTTAATTCAAACATTTCATTAAATAATTTTGATTTATTAAATAATAAGAAAATTTATTTTCAAAAAAATGGGAATGGTTTATTGTTTGGAGATAGCTATTCTCCATTACTAGTAAAATTTGAATCTAACTTAGTTAAATCGATTAAGTTAAGTGATAAAATTATATTGAACTTTCTAGACGGAATTTTTCTCTACTAATTAAAAAATAGATACATGAGAAAAATATTATTTGTTTTATTAAATTTGATTATATCAAATATCCTTAGTTCACAAACATCTTGTCCAACAAACTTATCCTTTGATGCAAATAATATTTCATTTTGGGAATTTCAAAGAGGCACATACTCTGGTTCTTATAATGGTAATTATACTGCAACAGTAAATCCTATACCTTCTAAAGTTTCAACAATTAATACAGCAAATGATTTTAGAGGATATAACGCATTGACAATATTTAAGGCAAATGCCGATGGAACATTGATTTCGGACGAATTAGAACCATCAATTAAAAAAGTTCCTGTAATCAATGGATATAAATATGACTTTAGTGTAAGAATTGGGAATAGTACTACTGGTGGAAGTGCTGATAAATTGACATATAGGCTTTTTGTACCAGAAGGAGTAAGCACTTACAATATAACATATGCATATGCTGCCATTTTACAAGATCCAGGGCATGATCCATCTGGACAACCTGCATTTGCTGCAACTGTGAATGATTTATCTCAACCAGTGGGTAGTCAAAAGATAGAATGTGCTTCAAAAAGATATTTTTCTAATAATTCATTACCAACAACAACTAATAATGGTACAGCTAGATATATATCTTGGCAGGAAGTTAGTTTTGATCTATCGCAATATGCCGGTAAATATATCGAATTAAAATTTGAAGCTTTTGATTGCCAGCCAACTGGACATTTTGGCTATGCTTATTTAGCTTTTAGAAACGATGGTTGTGGGACAGGGACAATAACTGGTAATGATATAATTTGTTCTTCATCAGGTTCTTTAACTTATTCCACTCCTTCAGTTGATGGTGCAAGTTATACTTGGACCTTACCTGTTGGATGGACTTCATCAGGTTCATCAACAAGTAATTCAATAACAGTTAATCCTAATAGTAGTCCTGGAGGTAATATAACTGTAACTCCATCACAATCCTGTGGAAATATAACAACAAGATCATTAGCCGTTTCGACAGTTACAAGTGCACCATCTAATCCTGGTACAATTTCTGGTGACCAAACAGTTTGTTCCAATTCAACTAATTTGACCTATTCAGTAGGATCAGTTTCAGGTGCTTCATCTTATAATTGGTCCTATCCAAGTGGTTGGACTATTGTAAGTGGGTATAACACGAATACAATCACTTTTAATGCTAATGCTAACTCAGGAACAATAAGTGTTTCTGCAAGTAATTTATGTGGGAATAGCTCTGCTTCCACATCTGCAATTGCGATTAGTGCAAATGTTGCAAGTGCTGCAGGGGTTATAACTGGAGCTTCTAATTCTGTTTTATGTTCACCTAACGTGAATTTAACTTTAGGAACTAGTACTGGAACTGTTCAATATTGGCAATATTCTACAGATGGTGGAATTGGATGGAGTAATATTTCAAATACTACATCTTCATTAACGATTAGTCCTACAGTATCAACTTTGTATAAAGCCATTGTAAGGAATGGTAACATTTGTGCAATTGACGATAGCGATCCAGTATTGGTTCAAGTTTATAGTCAAGTAAATATTTACAATCAACCTGTTGATAAAAACTCCTGTTCTGGGGTTGATCAAAATTTTTCAGTTGCAGCAACTGGAGATGGGACACTTTCATATCAATGGCAGGTTTTGACAAATATAGCTGGAGCTACATGGACAAATGTAGTTGCTAGTTCAACAACTTATGTAAATCCTACGTCTGCAACCTTAACAATTAAATCTGGAGTAGTTTCTTTAACAAATACTGGGTATCAATACAGATGTATTGTTACTTCTTCCGCATGTGGTTCTGCTACATCCACTGCCGCTACACTCACTGTTAGTGCATCAAGTGCTCCAACATTTACGACTCAACCTGTAAGTCAAACATTTTGTCAAGGTGCTGCGGCTACATTAAGTCTTGTTGCTAATGGTCCTAGTTTAACATATCAATGGCAATCATCAACTAATTCAGGTGTATCTTATTCAAATATTTCAGGTGCTACAAATACATCTATTTCAATTTCAACTGGTACGGCTACAACTACATATTATAAATGTACAGTAACAGCTGGTTGTGGTGGTGCAAGTTCAACATCAGATGTTGCAACTATTGTAGTTGCTGCTTCTTCTGTTGTTTCTGCTACAATCTCAAGCACTGCTAATGCAATTTGTGCTGGATCAAATAAAACTTTCACTGCAACTGCATTAAATGACGGTACTGCACCAGTATATGCTTGGTACAAGAATGGATCTGTAGTTTCTGGACAAACTAGTGCTACATATTCTACAACTGGGTTATCAAATGGGGAAGCGGTTTATGCAACAGTTACTTCAAATAAGGCTTGTGCAATTGGTAGTCCTGCTTCTTCTAATACAATTTCTACAACAGTAAATGCACTTCCATCAATAAATACTACGACTGGCTCTTCCTCATTAAATGTAGGCTCAAGTATTCTATTGGCGAATACCACATCAAACGGTACTTGGTCTAGTGCAGCTCCAGGAATTGCATCAGTTGCTTCTGGAACTGTTACAGGTATTAGTGAGGGCAATGTGAATATTTTATATTCAGTTACAGATAATCAAACACCAGCTTGTACAAATACTGCAACAAAAGCTATCACAGTATATGCTCAATCTCCAAGTGGTTTAAGTTATATTACACCTAATGTTTATATCAAAGGGACAGCCATTACTGCATTGAATCCTACAATAAGTGGTGGTGCGGTAACAGGATATACCATTACGCCAAGTTTACCATCAGGATTAGTTATAAATAGTAGTACAGGTATTATAAGCGGTACACCAACAGTAAATAGTGCAGCAACTAATTATACAGTTACTGCAACCAATAGTGGTGGGTCTGTTTCTGCTGTACTGAATTTAACTGTTAATGAACCAGCTCCGAGTGGTTTAAGTTATATAACACCTAATGTTTATATCAAAGGGACAGCCATTACTGCATTGAATCCTACAATAAGTGGTGGGGCGGTAACAGGATATACCATTACGCCAAGTTTGCCTTCAGGATTATTCATAAATAGTAGTACAGGTATTATAAGCGGTACGCCAACAGTAAATAGTGCAGCAACTAATTATACAGTTACTGCATCCAATAGTGGTGGGTCTGTTTCTGCTGTAGTCAATGTTACAGTGAAGCTAGATCAACCCCAAGGAAGTATAAGTTCTGTAGACTATTTATTATTAAAATCAGATACAGTTAGTTTAAAATTAAATGTTTCAGATGGGATTTCTCCTTTTTCAGTTATTCTGACTAATGATCAAAATAACAGTAAAGACACTATTACCAATTTAGTAGATGGTGCCATCTTAAAGTTAAAGCCATTAGTAAAAACTACTATTTTTAAATTGTTCAAATTAATTGATGCGAATCAATCTGAAAGAGCATCTGGTTTTTCTAAAGATACTTCCATAATTAGAATTGCAATACCAAATCTTGCAATGACTCTCAAAGCTGAATTACCAGTAAAATTACCAGACAATTCATTTAGAACTAAATTATTATTAAAGCTTAAAAATGCAGGTGAATTAGGACTTAAAAATGTTCAAGTGAATGCTAATCTTAGTCAGGTATTCCCAACTTATTTGAATTATGTTTTAGATAGTATTAAACTTGTTTCTGGAAATGTAAAGTTAAATTCAAGCTATACAGGTAAAGGTACTACCACTTCATCTTCAAATAGTAAATCTAACTATCAATCAAGTTCAATAAAATCCAATGCTAGTTTGGATCCCAATTATTTATTCGATAATGGTGTTAATCTTGCAGTAAGTGATGAAGCAGAAGTACAATATTTTATGTCTATTGCTGCTACGCCCAATAATATTATTTTAAAACTGCAATTTGAAACAGAAGGACAGGCGGCAATCACGAAAAATGATGGTACTATTAGTCAAGAAGTTTCTAAAGCTGTATCAGATAATGGATTAAACATCACTGCTCATCCTAATATCACAAGTATTGGAACACCTGTGCCGACATTTTTGCCTTTATATCCAGTTGAAAAAATTGGAGCATCATTGAGTGCTTCAAATGCTACCCCTGTTGCTGGTGGATATACTTTTGATTTTGTAGCTAAAGTAAAAAATTATAGTAACCTTAATTTAGATACAGTTGCCTTAATTAATGAACTAAGTAAAACATTCACAAGTCCAGATACTGCTTATATTATAAATTCACCTGTAGTAACTGGTGGAGTTAAATTCAATACTTCATTCAATGGTTATAGTAACAATTTGTTAATAGATAGTACTGCAAAATTAGCTGTAGGGGATAGCGCCACAATTGCATATACTTTAAAAGTAATAACTGATAAGATCAATTATACTTGGCTAAATTCTGTTATTGCATCAGGCCATTCAACTTTAGATTATGATTTTGTAAAGGATATTTCTGTAGAAGGATCAATCCCTGATCCAAATGCAGATGGAGATCCTTTGGAACAAACAGAAACAAGATTTTCTGTAAGTTATATTAGACCAGATGCACCTACTGTTAACAATGCGATATATACTTTTAATACTAATTATCCAGCTACGATTGGAGGTTTAGTAAAAACATATCCTCTTAATTCAATTCCAGTATGGTGTGACCCGGCTACTGCAATTTGTAATCCAACAGCACCAACAACTCCTTTGGCTATTGGTAAATATGTATATTATTTGAAATCTTATGATAGTACCACTAGACTATATAGTATAAACTATGTAAATGACACTATCACTATTAAGCCTACGGTTCCAAAAGTAATAGACTCTACGTACATTATTGGATTAAATGGGAATCCTTCTAATGTTAGTGTACAAGTAAATGCGTTAAGTGGATCTTCAGTAGTTTATTATTCAAATGGAATTAAATTAAGTGCAATTCCGCAACTTGGAAATGTATCAGGTCAATATAATTATAGCGCTAGTCAAATTGTCAACCAAGTTGAAAGTGATACAGTTGGATTTAAGGTAAATATGCTAAATCTTAATAGTGTTATTCATTTACAGAAATTAGCCGGCCAAGCAGTTTTACAATCTAATTCAACCTTTAATATTCCTTTTACTTTTATTGTAACTAATTTATTAAATAAAAAATTAGAAAATATTGTAATAACGGATAATTTGTTGAATTCAATTTATACTCCATCTACATACAATGTGATAAACGTGTCAAGCTCCGGGGGCATTATTGCTAATAAGTTATTCAATGGATCAACGGATATTGCATTAACGACTATTCAGTCAACATTGAACCCATTGTCAATTGATACAGTAAGATTATCGTTAAATATTATTCCTTATGGATTTAGTGGTCAATTAAACAATACGGCTGTTATCAATGCAAAAACACCATATGGCAATATCTCTATGAATTCCTCTTCATCAGTAATAGCTGGTGAATTAAGTAAAAATCCTACAAAATACACTATCCCAGAATTACTGATAAATATTCCAGAAGGTTTTTCTCCAAATAGAGATGGTGTAAATGATAAATTCATCATTATAAAACCATTTGGAACAGATCTAGAATTAGAGGTGTTTAATAGATGGGGTAATGTTGTTTATTATAATGCTAATTATAATAATGATTGGGATGGGAGAGGTACAAATAATTTCTTAGGTCAAGATTTAATGGATGGTGGTTATTATTATACCCTCAGAGCGAAAAATAGTAAAGGCAATATTCAAATTTTTAAAGGTTTTGTTCTAATACAGAGATAAAATGATTAATAAAAGAATGTATATATTAGTACTCCTTTTTGTTTTGATTTTAGTAAAATCAAATGCACAGTCATTGCCCATGTATTCTCAATACATGTACAATATGACTAATATTAATCCGGCATATGCAGGTAATAGAGGAGTCCCAAGTTTATCTGTAATATGGAGAGAGCAATGGGTAGGTCTTCCAGGGTCGCCATCTACTAAATCTTTTACTTTTGATTTACCTTCAAATAATAAGAAAAACGGTTTTGGTATTCAATTATTTGACGATAAGTATGTTAATTATATAAAAAGAACTGGTGTGAACCTATACTACAATCTAAAAATTCCAGTTTCAGAAAAAGGGGTTTTGAGTTTTGGATTTAAAGGCGGTTTTTATAACGATATGAAAAATCTTACAAATACATATCTGGGATCTAGTAGTTCGTATTTGACTGATAATGCATATGCATCAAATTTAAATCAGAATGTACCATTGGTTGGTACAGGTATATACTATAACGACGATAAGTTTTATCTGGGTTTATCTTCTCCAGATTTAGTTGTTTTTTCTAAAGTGAAAAGATATAATGCAGATAAATCTTTATTTCAGGTAAATGAAATACATTATTTTTTGACCTCTGGATATTCTTTTGATATAAATGAAGAAGTTCAATTAAAGCCTTCCTTTTTACTAAAAGCCACAAGTGGTGCACCATTGGAATTAGATTTAAATACTAATATTTGGTTGAAAAATTCTGTTGGACTAGGACTTTCATATAGAACTGGCGAGTCGGTTTTAGGAATGGCAGAAGTTCAAATAACACCTCAAGTAAGATTTGGATATGCATATGATATGCCATTCAAAAGACCTAATTCTCATGAATTGTTTTTGCGATATGAGATTGGACGATTATTTCCTAATGGTAAATCTTATAAGTTATTTTAATTATGAAGAAATATTTTACTAAAATTGTATCCATAGCATTTGCTGTTATATTATGTTCAGTTCAATTAAGTGCTCAGACTTTAAATAAAACCTTGTTATTAAGAGATTCTCTTGATTACACATCAAATAAAGTAGGAGTAAATAGTGATAAGAATGAGTTTAATCCTATTCCATATAAAGGGGGCTTGTTATTTGTTTCAAATAAAAAAACGACATCAAATCCCTTAGGATACAATAAAGTTTATTGGGTTCCAGATGTTGACTTGGGTAAGATTTTAAGCAATGATTCATTAAAGAACAAATGGATTTTAAATGATGATTTTACAGCTCCAACAAGCAATGATAATAATATATTAACTAGATATACTAGAAAAAAATCAATAAAATTTTTAAATCCTATTGAGCAAAAATTTGCTGATTTTAACCCTGATCAATCATTTACGATAGATGATTCAACCAATGTTGTAGTATATCCTAAGTTGTCAAAAGTAAAAATAAGTGGATTAAATAGATGGGAGCTTTGGCAGGCTACATTCAAAAATGGCAGAACTATTCAGGATAGAAAAATTAGTATACTAGATTCTGCTGCGGATTATTTATATCCATATTTTAAGAATAATGCACAAACTTTATTTTTTGCCAGTAACAGAAAAGGCGGAAAAGGTGGTTTTGATATTTATTCAATAGAAAAAGTAAATGGAGAGTGGCAAAATTTTCCTACAAATATGGAGGCTATCAATACTGAATTCAATGAAATCTATCCGGTATCCAAATCAGATACTTTATTGTATACATCAGATAGAATAGGTGGTATGGGTGGTTATGATATGTATCAATATGTAGTTTCAAAAAAGAAACAAATTAATATTGGTTATCCTATTAATACAGCCAATGACGATTTAGCATTAATCACTAATGGAGATCAGTATTATTTAACTTCAAACAGAACTGGTTCAATAGATATTGTAGCTATGAAATATGCTCCAGTGACTATTGCGATCAATGGACAAATGAATTATATTAATGATGGCCATCTCGTGCCTAATCAGCGTTTTTATATTGTAGATAAGGATGAAAATAAAGTGGTGGATAGTTTGATGACAGATGCTAATGCTAAATATACTTTTATTGCAAAGCCAAATAGAAATTACGAAGCCATTGCTTTAAATGCAGATGGAATTAGTGAGACAATTGCTTTTAAAACCAATGATCAAATTTTTCAAAAAGCAGATATCGCTCTAAATTTAATTGGTAGAAGTCCAAAACAAATAAAAGATTCAGTTTACAATGCTATGGTGGTTGCAGAAAAGAGAGCGACTGACAGTCTAAATAATCTTTTGGGTTATACATCAAAGTATGTGGTGTACTATGGTTTTGATAAGTCAACCTTAACTGTAAAAGAGAAGAAGACATTAGATGTATTAGCAGCTAAAATGAAGGGCAATAAATTTATTTATTTAATTGTAGGAGCATTTACGGATTGTGTAGGATCGTATAAATATAATTACGCATTATCTGTTAAAAGAGCTAGATATGCAGTTCAGTATTTAATGAATAAAGGTGTGCCAAAATCTCAGTTTACTTCTAATGGATATTCAAAGAACTATACTATCACACCTTGTGATCCAAGAACTAAGAATGCTAAGCAGCAAGTTAATAGACGTGCAGAGATTTTGTTGAGCGAGGTTAAGAATACTAATTGGGCAAGCTTAGAGCAAAAAAGAGGAAATGATTATTATGCAAGTGTAATTAGCACAAGAAATAAAAATATTCCATCACAATTAGCTAAAGTTGAAACACTGGTGAAAACTGAAACTAAAACAACTCCTAAAGTTGAAATTAAACCAACACCAGCACCAACTCCCAAACCAATAGTTAAAGAAGAAGTGAAAGTGGTAGCTAAAGTTGAACCTAAGACTGAAAATAAAACAACACCAGCTCCGCTACCTACTCCAAAAACAGACGTAAAAGAAGAAGTTAAAGTAACTGCTAAAACGGCAACTCAATACACTAGCGGACCAATGGTTGATAAGAAAGCTTTTAAAGAAACCAAGCCTGAAGTGAAAGTTGCTGAGGCTTCCACTTATACGGATGAAATGGCTAAAGAAGAAATTTTAAAAGCCTTAGATTCATTAGCAACATTAAAAAGAGAACAAGAACGCATTGTAGAATACATGACAAAGCGTATTAATAAAAAGCCAATTGATGTATTGGTAAGTTCTGATTCAGTAAGTATTGAGATCTATGATAATGCTATACATGATAAAGATTCTGTATCAATCATTTATAATAATAGAATTATTGTAGATAAGCAAGAATTGAAAGTAAATAAACCTATTAAATTCAAATTAAAAGTAGATAAGAATAAAAAGTACAATGAATTAGTCATGGTTGCTGAAAACTTAGGTTCTGAACCACCAAACACAGCCGTAATGTTTGTAACGGAGAAATCAGGTAGACGTCAGCAAGTCTTATTATCTACAGATATGACCCATAATGAAGTAGTCTATTTCATAAGAATAGGCAAGGAATAGAGCTATTTTAATCCCAATCATCAAGTCCTACATTAAATTGTAGGACTTTTTTTGTAACTTTCTTATCAAAGTGAGTGCCTTATGATAAGGATGAGTAAACTAGTTTTTACCTTTTATTTTATTACCTTTTGTTTGCCCATATTTGGCCAACAATTAAATAATATCAGTTTTTCAAAAGACAATACTAGAATTGCAGGTTTTTTATTGAATAAAAGACCAATATATCAAAATAAGACTTTAGTAAATTTTGAAGTCATTGTAAAAAATCAATCTATTCCCGATTCTTTAAAGAGTCAATTTGTCCATTATTCAATCCAGAAGGTTCGAAGATATAAGGATGGACTTCAAATAAAAATTCGTTTTTTCAACAAAAGTAAAGACACTATAAGATTACAAAATGTGGTTCCTTTTGAAATCAATCAAGACCAAACCTATATTATTGGTAAAGGTGATCACGCTTTGTCAAGGACCCATCTATTTCTACCTAATAGACAACCCGTGAATGTTATTGTTCCTGATAATGCATGGGAACTAGGATATAATGTTCTTAAAGTAAAAGACAGTATTTCGGTTTATGGTTTTTCTAGAAGGACTAAATCTTCACTTGTAAATGGAATAGCAAGGCGTTTTGAAACAATTTTACATCCTGGTGGAAGTATAGAATATACATTATGGCTAGAGCCTTACGTAGGTTCTTGGCAAAATGGCCTATTGAAAGTCTTTAGAGACCGTAAATTATATGATGTAGATCATTTTAATGATAGTTTATACAAAAGGCCAGATTTAGCTTGGATGAGAAATGCTTATACTATGCATTTAATGATGGCATGGGATAAGTTCTTCTATGATCCAATACAGAAAAAATATTTAATAAGTGATTTTATACATAGAGGAAATCGTTTATATGGAGGAGATGATATTATCTCTATTTGGCCTACATGGCCCACATTGGGCTTAGACCAAAGAAATCAATTTGATTTATTTAAAGATCTGCCAGGTGGATTGGATAGTATTAGATCTTTGAGTAATTTCTTGATTCAGCAAAATAAACATTTATTTGTTTCTTACAATCCCTGGGATATTGATACTAGAAGTTTAAATCACTATACAGGTTTAGCTAAATTAATAGATCAAACCAATGCTGACGGGGTAGTTTTAGATACCTATGGTAGTTCAACAGATTCATTGCAACTGGCTGCAGATAGTGTCAGAAAAGGAGTAATTATGTATAGTGAGGGAATGGCTGTTCCTAAAGATATGCAAGGAATCATTTCTGGTAGAGTTCATAATGCTTTATATTATCCTCCATTATTGAATCTCAATAAATTTATACAACCAGGGTTCTCCATTTTTAGGGTAGCCGAATTATATAAAGAACCAATTCATCGAGAATTTGCAACAAGTTTTTTCAATGGCTATGGAACTGAGTTGAATATTATGGCACCCGGCCAACCAGAATGGGTAGAGGAACAATATAAAACGCTAGGTAAAACCACACAAATTTTAAGACAGTTATCCGATAATTTTAATAGTAATCAATCAAGTTTCTTGCATCCTACTTTTAAAGATAGTATTTGGGTCAATAAATGGCCAACCGAAGAATCTGAAGTATATACAATATACAGTATTATAGCTTCTGGTTTTAAAGGACCTCTTTTTAAAACTAAATTCAAAGAAGGATATCATTTTGTGGATTTGTATAATCATGAATTAATTACTCCAAAGATTGAAATGGGGGATGCCGAAGTAGAAGTTGAAACAGCTGCATTTCATTCAAAGTATTTGGGTACTAATAATGAGGGCGCTATTGGTTGTGTTGCTCAATTACCCATGC
>CANHUW010000023.1 GCA_947463975.1 Bacteroidota bacterium | reverse complement strand
TTGATATAAGGTATCAGGAGTTTGTAAAAACAAATTATAATTTTCTAAAGCTTTTTGTCTACTTGAAGCATCTGGCTCTAAAGCAGTAACTTCCCAATTTTTTTCTTTCATACAATGAGCAAAAGCACCTGTACCAGCTCCTACTTCTAATAATTTACCCTTGTATCCTGTAAATAAAGACTGCACCCAATTAGATTTTTGATCTAAAGTTCTATTTCTTACAACATGATACAACTTATTCATCCACCCAGATGTCGTATCTGTATGGGAAATATAGTCAGGAAAATTATAATATGGAGTAATTTGATCTATTGATGGTATAGGAAAAGTATATCTTAAAGTACAATGAGCACATTCAATTATTTCAAAAGACTCATTAGTTAGCGAATAATCTTTTGTATGTAATAAATGAGCAATATCTGTTTTATTACATATAGGACAAGGATTAAATGACTCTTTGTGCATTATTAATGATAAAATTTAAACAAAATTGCTAATAAAGATAAAATGGCAATAATGGATGACATTAAAATCCAATTGTCATTATCGTCTACTGATACATCTTCAATAACAGTATTATTTGTTACTTTATCTAAAAATATATCTGTATAAAAATCACTACTTATGAAATGATTTTGCCAATTTAATATACCGTTATTAAATATAAATGTACCTAAACTTTCTAATGGAATTTGCTCTTGATGACCATCAAAAAGGTTTTGTATGAAATGTTCGTATTGAATAGCAGCTTGTTCTGTGGAAATGCCTAAATGATCGGCAAGAAAAATATAGAAATGCTTAGAAGGTACTGAAGCAATAGGTTCAAAAAGTATTGACTCCAATGGGGCATCTATTCCTTTATCATTAAAAGATGCTTGTTTCTTTTGCCATTTTAAACAACCCCAAGACAAAAGATCTAATTGCCCATTTTCAATAAAGTATTGTTCTAATATTGCTTTCATTTATTTTCTGAATGAGTAGATGATACCTGCAGTTATTTGAGCACCTAAAGATGGATAATATGCCCATCTCTCATATGGTTTATCTAATAAATTCTCTCCTTTAGCCCATACACTCCAAGCAGATGATAACTTATAATTAAACCCAGCATTTAAAACTAGTACATTTTTTAAATTAAAGGTTTTGTTATTGGCTTCAAATTGAGCAGCTCCTGTCCAATATTGAGCAGATGCTTCAATGATCCACTTTTTATTAGGTAACCAATTTAAAGAAGATTTAATTTCTAATGGTAGTATACCCCAAGGCTTTGCATTCTCTTTAATTATATTAAATTGTCTATAATTGAATTTATTTATAAACAAAAACTTATCACTAAATTGATATCTTAGATTGGCATCTATTTCCAATGTCGCTGCTCTTTTTTCAAATATTGCTTGATATTTTAAACCAAAGGTATTTATATCAGTTCCAAGTATTTGATTAAAAAATGGAAGATTTTTGTATTCATTAATAGAAACCCCAACACTATAATCTAGGCGCTTCCCTGAACTCACTTCTACAGTGATGTATTTCCTTTCATTGGTTGTGATGAGCATATTTTGAACAGGCATCACCCAAGGATTTTGAATAGCCAAGCTTGAATATTGATTATTATCAAATAATGTGGTCCAACCTGTTTTAACTAAGTAATTAGTATCGGTTAATTTCTTTTGAAGATGAACATTTGGATAAAATTTGTAATCATCTTTATTAATCCATACAGGACTTGCTCCTGCTTTAATGATAGTTCCCCATTTTTCAATACTAATAGCAGGATCCGCTCTTAATATGGTATTTTTTTGATGAATAATACCAGTAGGATTATATTGACTAAAACTATAACTCACATCTAAATTAAATTTAATCCTATTTTTGAACTGTAAATACATTGGATTATTAATTTCATACCATGTATTTGTTGCATCTATAATACCCTGGAAATGCTCGAACTTGGCAATGGGATGAATATTGAAAAACCTTTGTTTTACTTTAGTATTTAATAAAGCAAAAGATGCACCCATATGTTCAAAATTATGTTCGTAATTAGACTCAGGTAAATTTAATGAGTTAGGTACTAAACCAAATCTATAACGCTGACTATGATTATAAAATAACTGCGTTTGAATATTATTAAATTTGTTAATATATTGATCACCAATATATTTTGCGCCTAATTCTCTAATAATTTGTAATCTATAATCTGTTCCAGTGGAAGCTTCATTGAATAAATTAATGGAATGTGTATTTTTCCATTTATCTACATTATTTATACTCAATTGAGCATATTGATGTGAAAAGTTACCAAAACCAATTTTAAAATTAGTGATATTGGTTAGGCTCACTAAAGAATCATGAACAATAGCTCTTGGAACCAATGAAATAGGTCGATATTCAAAACTCAAATTTTGACTAGGTACTTGGTAATTCAAAAAAACTGAAGTTGAATCTGTTGTGGCAGTAGCATTAACAAAACCAATTTTAGCTACATATTTTAATTGAGGCTTAAAAGCGGATAAAATAGTTACCACTTTCTCTGGAACAGAATCAGACTTTGTAGGAGCAACAGTTACAGTAGTTTCATTTAACAATTCATTTAGATTAACCTTATTTATAGTAGCGGTTTTAACTTTTTGTGAAATAGATCTACTATTTTTCTTTTTAGATGGCTTCTTTTTAGTGATAGTTATTTTCTGTTTTTTTCTTTGTTTCTTTTTCGCCTCTACAGGTGTAGCAATAACACAGATGGTTATTAAAAGAAAAAAATATTTTAATAAATGCTTCATGGTTATTTTACGGTATTTGTAGATTCTGTAATAACTTTTAATTTATCTTGAGCAATTAATTTCAAACTTGCATCATTGGCATTTTCGGCAACACTTTTATAGGTGGCAATGGCATTGAAATAATCTTTTTGAGCTACATAAACATCACCCAATAGGATATAAGCTTTAGTTACCCAATAATCATAAGCTGCTTGTTTCTTAATTACTTCAAATGCCGTTTTTTCAGCTAAGCTTAATTTATTTTGCGCTAAATATAACCCAGCTAATTGGAAGTGTGCATCTGCTGTAATTGTTGAAGGATTAGACTTAATAATTTTAGATAAAACTAAATAAGCTGCACTAGTATCTTTATTATTTACATTATAATGGAATAAAGACATATTAGCCATTTGTATGTCATCTGTAGCTGCAGATTTGTCTGCTAATATTTGTTGAGCTGTATTAGACGCTTCATCCCATTTCTGCGCTTTGTATTGACATCTTAATAAACCCTTATAAGCTTCCATTTTATTTTCTTGCTGAATGGCTATTTTTAGTAATATGTTGAAATATGATTCCGCTAATAGTTCATTTTTAATTGTAAAATAATTTAGTCTAGCAGCTAGTAAGGCAGCTCGTTCTGCAAATTTATTAGGCGCTTGATTTGCAACAATACCAAAATATTTTGCCGCAGTGTCATATTGTTCTTTTGAATAAGCAATTTCAGCAATTAAATAGTTAGCATCTAATTGATATTTACCCTTAGGGAAAGCTTGTAAATATTTTGTGAATCCTATTGCTGCTTCAGGATACATTCGTTGTTCATATTTAATAATTGCTGATCGATACACCAAAGAGTCTTGTTCGTTAGTTGATAAAGACTTGCCAAAATCATTCATAAATTGTACAAATAACTCTGGAGTTTGGTCTTCAATAAAGATATTTCTTACAAATTCAACTGCATTATCTGATTCATTAGAGGTAGGATAGCCTGCAAACAAGTCTCTAAAAGTTTGCAAGGCCATTACATTCTTGTTTAAATTAAAATAAACAATACCTAACTTATAATGTGCCTGAGGATAAAAAGCTGATGCCGTTCTATCTATGATAATTTTTGACAATGGCGCAACAGCTTCTTGAAAATTCTCATGATTGATATAGGTATCTGCTAATTCTAATCTAGCGTCATTTAAATAAGATGAATTAGGGAATAGATTTTCAAATTCCTTTAAAATTTTAACCTTTTCATTGGTCTGTCCCATACCACCCAATATATTGGCTTTTTGCAAAGTTGCATAGTCAACATAATTCCAAACTAAATCAATTACTTGTTGATATGCATTTAAAGCTTGCTTATACTGCTTTAACATCATCTGACAATCTGCCAATCTTACAAAAGCATCTTTTTGGTAATTATCAAAAGCATTATTGGGATTATTAACAGTAGCTGAGGTAAAATAATCCATTGCCTTTTGGTAATTGTTGTTTTTTAGATAACAATAACCTAATGTATATTTAGCATGTTTCACTCCTACTTCGCCTTGTTCAACTGGATCATTAACAAATAATTCTAAATATTGTATGCTCTCTTGTATTCTACCCAATTTATATGACAATTCGCCTAGCCAGAAAATGGTAGGTTGTAAAACCTTTGCATTATAGGGTAAAAATTGTAATTGACTGAATAAGGTAAATGCTTTTTCAATTTGACCATCATTTAAGTATAAACAAGCTCTGCCATAAACAATATTTGGATAAATTTTCAAGAGATCAATTCCTGGTTGATTGATTTTATCATAAGCTTCATAAGCTTGAATAAAATTGTTGCTAAATGCTAAAGATGACACCCACAAAGATTTTGCTTCTGCAAAGTAGGTTGAATTTGGGTAATTAGTTATGAACTTATCTAAACTTGAAGTAGCAGTGCTATATTCTTTTAATTCAAAACAAAGTTTAGCATAATTAAAAAGAGAGATTTCTTTTTGTTCTAAATTTTGAGATTTAGTTGCACATAATAAAAAAGCATTTTTTGCACCTAACTTATCTTTTGTTTTCAAATAAGAAGTAGCTAATAAATACATGCTATTTTGACCTAAAGAATCTTCAATATTGGCCAATTGCTTAAACCCATCAATAGCTTTACTCCATTCTTGAGACTGAAAATAACAAAAAGACAATTGATATAAATCTTGTGTTTCTACTTTCTTCTGTGTAGAAACATATTGAGCTAAGTAAGGTAAAGCTTTATTATATTCTTTCTTTTCAAATAATAAATGACCCATCAATTGTCTTAATTGAACATCATAATATTGACCAGGTTGTTTCAAAGCATTTTCACAATTAGCCATTGCAGCATCTACATCTCCCAAGAAATAGTAAAGTTGACTAATATAAAATGGAGCAAGTTTATTATACTGTTTGTTGGCAGATGCAATTTGAAAACAACTTAATGCCAATTTAAAATCTTTTCTTTCTAATGCAATAAAACCTGCATAATAATTGGCGTCGGCATAATAGGTTGAATTTTTAACCTGTCTAACATTGTTTAATAACGCTGCCGCTTTATCCCAATCACCTATTTTGAAATACAAATATCCTTGTTGAAACTTCATTACTAAAATTTCAAAATTTTCTAAATCATCTATACTTACTTGTTTAAATGATTTAATGGCTAATGATTCACTGTTGTGTTTAAAATAGTATTTACCTAATAAATAACTTAATCTTGATTTGTAAATACGATTATTTGTCTTGTCAATCCATGCAGAAGCCATACTTGGTGCATATGGTTTATCTAGCGCTAAAGACAAGGCAAAATAATAATAACTAATGTCGTCTTTTCTATCTTCAAAAGTATAAGCAGATTGAATGTGCTGATAAGCAGTTAAAGTATCCCCTTGTCTCAAGGCTTGCATTCCTTTATTAAAAATATCTTTTAATGGGTGGTTGTATTGAACGGATTGTGCATTCAATGTTGCAAAACTTCCCATAATTAAAAGAAAACTTGCTATCCAATTTCTAATCTGTAACATAAATACCAATGATTTTTATAATATGGTAAAATTACGGCCATTTATAGAACGATTTAGTAATTCAACTTATTGTGGAAAAACAGATTAGATTCGTAATTTTGTCAACAATCACAATAAAAATGTACGAACACAATACCCAAATTAGAGTTAGATATGCCGAAACAGACAGAATGGACGTCGTTTATTACGGTAATTACCCCCAATATTTTGAAGTGGGTAGAGTAGAAAGTCTAAGATCACTAGGAATAAGCTACAAGGATATTGAAGATATGGGCATTATTTTACCCGTTGTAGACCTGCATATCAAATACCTTAGACCAGCGAAATATGATGATTTATTAACCATCAAAACCATTATAAAAGAATTACCCATCGATCACAAAATCACTTTTCATCAAGAAGTTTATAATGAAGCTAGCAAATTATTGACTGTGGGTACAGTTAAGTTGTATTTTATGGAACAATCCCTTCAAAATAAGGCTTCTATGCCAGCTATCATGCTTGAAAAACTAAAGACTTATTTTAGTTAAACCGCCATTTTTTGGTTTACTTTGCAGCCTAATATAAACCATCTCAATGTCTATTCAAGCAAGTATCATTACCATTGGAGACGAACTATTAATTGGACAGGTAATTGACACCAACAGCGCCTTTATTGCTCAGCAATTAAATGCTATTGGCGTATCATTGAAACATAGAGTAGCCGTTGGAGATAATGCAAAAGATATCACCGAAGCTATAGATTTGGCTATTAGTCAAAATAATGTTGTCATTCTAACGGGTGGATTAGGGCCTACCGCTGATGATATTACCAAACCCCTTTTGAATAGCTATTTTGGAGGTAAAATGACCGTGCATCAGCCTACCCTAGATCATATTACCTATATATTTGAACAGATCCACAAAAAACCAATGATCGATCGAAATCGAAAGCAGGCTGAAGTACCGGATGTTTGTGAGGTTTTGTTCAATGAAAAAGGCACTGCACCAGGCATGATGTTCAATAAACTGAACACTTTGGTATTCTCTCTTCCTGGAGTTCCTCATGAAATGAAGTGGTTAATGACTGAGCAGGTAATTCCAAGAATAAAGACTCATTTTAAAACAAGTCCCATTAGTCATAGAACCTTATTAACTGCAGGTATTGGTGAATCATTTTTAGCAGAATTAATCAAGGATTTTGAGCAAAGCCTACCCAATGATGTAAAATTAGCCTACTTACCTAATTATGGTATGGTAAGGCTAAGGTTGACTAGTGCTGGATCAGATGAGAAAGCGCTAAACATACAATTAGATACCTTATTTGCTAGTTTAACCTCATTAGTCAAAGAATACCTGGTTACTGATCAAGATGAAACCATGGAAATGGTGGTGGGCAAAATGCTTAAATCTGCCAACCAAACTGTAGCAACTGCTGAAAGCTGTACTGGTGGATTTATTGGTCATTTATTGTCCAAACATGCTGGATCTTCTCAATTTTACACAGGAGGTATCATTAGCTATGATAATAGAATCAAAACCGAGTTTTTGGATGTACCTACTGAAATATTACACACAGTTGGAGCAGTAAGCAAGGAAGCGGTGGAGCAAATGGCAAGGGCGGTTAGAGAGAAAATGAATACGGATTTTGCAGTTTCTGTAAGTGGCATTATGGGGCCGTCTGGTCAAACAAATGAAAAACCATTGGGAATGGTATGGATCGGAGTAGCAAACAAGGAAAAAGTAGTATCAAAGGTTTTATACCTAAGATTTGACCGACACAAGAATATAGAAGTTACGGCTACCCAGGCCATAAATTTACTTAGGTTGTTAATTATCAACAAGATTTAGTCTTATTTTTGCTTAAAATTATCCCATATGCCAATTGTTGATTTGGTCTTGCCAAAACTGGGTGAAAGTATCATGGAGGCTACTATTTTAAAGTGGCATAAGAAAGTTGGCGATATTATTCAGCTGGATGAAACATTATTGGACATAGCAACAGATAAAGTAGATAGTGAAATTCCTTCTACTGCTGAAGGTACCATAACAGAAATTTTATTTGAAGTAAACAGTGTTGTTCCGATTGGAACAGTCATTGCAAAGATTGATTCTAAGAAGGCAGTAGAAACCACCAAAGTAACAAATCCAACTATAACTACCATCCCTGCAAGTTCTACTGTACCTGTTCCAACAACTACCTCAACTACTGCCCCTAAACCAATATCAACAGTTGAAGTAAAAGAAGAAGTGCCTTTTACACCTAGTCCTGTTACAAATAACATTTCGCATCATTCAACAGAACAAAAGTTTTACTCTCCATTAGTCATTAGCATTGCACAAAGTGAAGGTATTAGTATGCAAGAGCTTCAAGAAATCGCAGGAACAGGTAATCAAGGAAGGGTTTCCAAAAAAGATATCTTAGCATATATTGCTGATAAAAAAGCTGGGAAAATAAATCAAAACAATACAGCTGTACATCCTCTACCTGCTTCATCAAATATTGAACAAAGTATTGCGTCAAAGCCTATTCAAATTTATAATGAACCTTTGCCAGATTTCATGCAAAATCCGGCCAATCAAAAATTAGCACAGCCTGAAGATGTTATTATCTCTGGCAATGTTGAAATTGTAGAGATGGATCGTATGAGAAAGCTCATTGCTAAGCATATGGTGGATAGCGTTCATACAAGTCCGCATGTTACCTCTTTTGTTGAAGTGGATGTTACCAATATGGTGGTGTGGAGAGATAAAGTAAAGAATTTATTTGAAAAAAGAGAAGGAACAAAATTAACATATACTCCAATGTTTTTGGAAGGAATCGCTGCAGCTTTAGAGCAATTCCCTATTATCAATTCAAGTTTAGAAGGAGATACAATAATTTACAAAAAGGATATTAATATTGGTATGGCTACTGCATTACCTACAGGCAATTTAATCGTTCCTGTAATTAAAGGTGCCAACCAATTAAGTATTGTAGGTTTATCTAAAGCAGTGAATCAATTAGCGAATGCTGCAAGAAATAACCAACTAAAACCTTCAGATACTCAAAATGGTACTTTTACCGTAACCAATGTAGGTACATTTGGTAGTATTATGGGCACACCTATCATCAGTCAACCACAAGTGGCTGTTTTAGCATTAGGAGCCATCAAGAAAAGACCAGTTGTTGTAGAAACTCCTGCCGGAGACGCTATTCTTGTAAGACACATGATGTACTTATCTATGAGCTATGATCATAGAATTGTAGATGGAGCTCAAGGAACTCAATTTTTAGCAGCAGTTGCTAAAAACTTTGAAGCCTGGGACATCAATAGACAATGGTTCCAATATTTATAATCCCATTGTTCTTCCTTTCATAATCGCTGGCACCCCTTTAGACATCCAAACTGGCATATCTGCGCCCTTTAAATAATGGTCAAAGAATTGTTGTTCTCTAATTTGAATATCTTTTTTGTTTCTTCTTTCAACTAGATTATGAAATTCATTATTATAAACCAATAACCATACTTTTTTATTCAATCTTTTCATGGAGGTAAACATTTCAATACCTTGATACCAAGGCACTGCATCATCCGCATCGTTACTCATTATTACCAAAGGAGTTTGCACCTTAGGCAATTCAAATAATGGAGAGTTCTTAAGATATAAGTCAGGCCTTTCCCATAAAGTTGCTCCAATTCTAGATTGTGATTTTTCATACTGAAATTGTCTATTCATTCCTGTACCCCATCTAATACCACCATATGCACTCGTCATATTTACCACAGGTGCGCCTGCCCATGCAGCAGCGTACATATTTGTTTTGGTAATCAAATAAGCAATTTGATATCCACCCCAGCTTTGTCCCTGTAAACCAATTTTAGTACTATCCACAAACCCTTTTTGAATAAGGGCTTTGGTGCCACTTACAATATGATCATAAGCACCTTGTCCAGGAAAGCCTTTTTTGTACCAGATATCAGGTACAAATACTAAATACCCCCTACTCACAAAAAAAGAAATGTTTAATCTAGAGCCAGTGGGTGTTGGAGGAATATAATGGTGTAATGTTTGATTATTTCTTTCATAGAAATACACAATCATTGGATATTTCTTTTTTGGATCAAAATCTTCAGGTTTATATAAAATACCTTCTACCATCTTTCCTGTATAAGCCTTCCATTTAATTAATTCAGTATTTAACCAATTATAATTGGCTTGTTGGATATTTAATTGAGCAATAGCATTTGGTGCTTGTTGAATGTTATTAAATTGATACAAATAAATATTTGCAGCATGATGCTCGTCTTCTTTTAAAACAATTAAATCGTTTATATTTTTTGTACCTACTATATTCGTTATATGCATATCAAAAGATTGAATCAAATTGACTTGCTTTTGTGTTATATTAAAATAGGACAAAGATTCTGATTTGTTAATTTCATTATATCCTTTTAACAATAAAGCATCTTTTAATGCAATTGCTTTTCGTTCTTCATTTGTTTCAATAAATCTGTACACTGTAGAAGACTTCCTTCCATTGGTCAAAAGAACAGAAGGTTCAATCCCTTCCGCATCTACTAACCATAAATCGTATTTATCATATACAATCAAATGTCGATGATCATTCATCCATTTTGCTACTCCATATGCATTAGGATCATCGGGCATATCATTATCTTCGTCGTAAATAGTATATTTTATATCTTTTGCAAAAACTTGTTTCTTATTTGTTTTAAAATCATGACTGTAATATTTTTTTTCTGCTTCTTCATAGTAAATGATCTTATTTCCGTCTGCAGCTAAAGAAATCAAACTACCCTTCCAGTTTTTATGGATCAATCTTTTTTCACCCGTTTTTGTATTAATTGCGTATATATCTTTCTTTGTAAATCCCTGCCATTGAAAAGAAGGAGCATCAGTAGAGTCAATGGTTACATAAGCCCAAGCACCATCTCCTTCGTTTCCAATTTTAATATTTCTATCATTCAACTTGCCAAAATACACTACAGAATTAGCGTTAGGTTTATACAAAACCTTTTCAGTTGACTTCAGTGAATTTTCCAAATTTTTTAATTGCATAGGTTGCAATTGGTCATCTGCATAATGCCAGATATCTATACTCACTCTTTCAAACTCAGGTAAACTAGTGTCCTTAATGGGTAAAATCGGTTGAATTCCTAATTCAATAACTTCACCAGATTTACTAAATTGTAATTTTTTATCAGCGCCAAAAACATAATTTCTAGGTAAATTAGGATGACTTGTAGTAAATGCAACAATAGATGAATCCATTCCTAATTTGAAATAATTCAATTGATAATTTTTTTGTAAAGCTTTGCTTGTACTATCTTTCTCAGTATAATAAGCAGCCTGCACTCCATACTCATCCCAAACAAAACCTGTTGCAGAATAAATCCCATCACTTAAAACTCTAAAACTTGAATCTTGCACATTAGAAAGTAGCACTTTTGCAGTATTACCTTTAAAGGGAACTTGGTAGGCAATAATTTGTTGACCATTAGGATTTAAAGCATATTGACTTACTTGCTTAATGGTATGTTTAAATTTTGTTTTTAAATTATAACTGATTAAATCTGACCCTTCTTTAAGGAGATCTCCTTTTTTATCTAATAAGTACACAATTGAACCGTTAGATTTTGAAGGAATTTGAAAAGTTTTCACATTGGCGATTTTTTCCAAGCTGGCATCTTTAACATTAAAAATGAATAAGCTATCCTTTGGAAGTTCATCTGCCTTTTTTTTATCAATTTTTGCTTTTCTGGTTTCATTAAATAAAGGTTTAATTTTGCCAAATAAATAGTTTCCATCTTCACTAAAAACTACCTGAGCAGCTCTAGGTATGCTGAATTCTGTATTCGTTTGCGTATTTCTTATCCATAAAATACCATCTCCTTCCTGCGGTACTATAGTATATGCAAGAAATTGACCATTAGGATGCATGACGGTCTCTTTAACAGACTGCCATTGATCATATACTGAATGATCCAAAGGCTTTTTTTGAGCAAAAGCCACTAAAGAAAGAAAGGTTGTTATTGCCAGAGAAAATAGCTTCATGGATAAATTTTTTGATCTCCTAAGTTACTTAAACTATTTAGAATATTTATTGTTAAAAATTACATTAAATTTGACTTTAATATGAAGTCTTTTTGTGTAACTATTTTATTGTTTTTTGGCTCATTTGCTTTAAATGCTCAAACCAAGGGTAGTATATCTGGTTGGATAGTTAATAGAAATACGCAAACCCCATTAGCGGGTGTTACTATAAAAGTACTCAATACCCCCTTTTCAACTATTTCAGATAGTTTGGGCAGGTATCAATTAAATAATATTCCTACTGGACAATACCAAGTGGTTTTTACCTCTTTAGGGAGTATCCCCTACACATTATACAATGTTATTGTTAGTTCTGGTAATGAAACCATCAATACCATAGAATTACTACCACAGGAAGTTACTTTGAGAGAAGTTACTGTTGGTGGTAATAGAAGAACAGTAAGAGCAGCATCATTAGAAACCCCTTTAAGTGTTCAGAGATTAACAGCTGAAGAAATCAAATCTAGCCCAGGAAGCAATTTTGATATTTCTAAAGTAGTACAAACTTTACCAGGCGTAACTGGTTCCGCTAGTACAAGTGCTGGATTTAGAAATGATATAATTGTTAGAGGCGGGGCACCTAATGAGAACGTATTTTATCTAGATGGAATTGAGATACCGGTAATCAATCACTTTTCCACTCAAGGTAGTGCTGGAGGCCCACAAGGTATATTGAATGTCTCTTTCATTGACGAAGTTAAATTATCCACATCTGCATTTGATGCTAAATTTGATAATGCCTTATCTTCCGTATTCGAATTCAAACAAAAAAGAGGAAATCCAAAAAAGCTAGAAACTAATATAAGAATGGGTGCTACAGAATTTGCAAGCACATTCAATGGCCCATTATCAAAATCAGGCAAAACAACTTTCTTAGCGTCTGCAAGAAGAAGTTATTTACAATATTTATTTTATGTTTTAGATCTACCCATTCGACCTAATTTTTGGGATTTTCAATATAAAATTACTCATCAGATTGATCCAAAAACTACACTTACTTTCCTAGGCATTGGCGCTATTGATGATTTTTATTTTGTAGCTCCTAGGAATGCCACTCCAGAGAAAATTTATGCTTTAAATTCTAGTCCTTCTATTAATCAATGGAGTTATACCATGGGTGTTTCTCTGAAAAGGTTAATCAATAAAGGATTTTGGACAGTAAGCATGAGTAGAAATCATTTAAATAATGTAAATGAAAAGTATGAAGATAATTTATCTCAAAATAAAGGAGAATTAACCTTACAATTTAGATCAAACGAAATTGAAAATAAATTGAGGTTTGACATTACTAAAAATCTTTTAGGGATAAAATGGACTACTGGCGCTAATTTACAAACAGTTGAATATGATAATTATACTTACCAAATTTTAAAAAGTTTTATCCCAACTGTTACAGGACAAGTGAATTCTACTCCTTTAACTTATAATTATTTTACTGACTTAGCATTTAAAAGATATGGTGCATTTTTTCAAATGGGAAAAAGAGCATTTAATAATAGATTAGGAATCAGTGCTGGTATTAGGACGGACGGAA
>CANHUW010000022.1 GCA_947463975.1 Bacteroidota bacterium | reverse complement strand
TTAGTGCTTTGATGAAATTATGTAATCAACATCTAATTCCAGTAACGCCAAGAGGTGGTGGTACAGGTTTGAGTGGTGGTGCTTTGCCTCATTTAGGTGGTTTAGTGATTGCCATGGAAAGATTTAATACAATTCTTGAAATTGACGAAAGAAATTTACAAGTAACCACAGAGCCTGGTGTCATTACAGAAGTTTTACAAGATTCGGTTAAAGCAGTCAACTTATTTTATCCTCCAGATCCAAGCAGTAAGGGATCATGTTTTATTGGCGGAAATATAGCAGAAAATTCAGGCGGACCAAAAGCGGTTAAATATGGTGTAGTAAAAGACTATGTTTTGAATTTAGAGATAGTCACTCCCACTGGAGATATTATTTGGACAGGTTCAAATGTGTTGAAAAATTCTACAGGATATAATTTAACGCAATTGCTGGTGGGTAGTGAAGGCACTTTGGGTATTGTCACAAAGATTGTATTGAAATTAATTCCTCTACCAAAGTTTGATTTATTAATGTTAGCTCCGTTTACTAGCCTAGAAAAAGCAAGTGAAGCGGTGAGTGCCATTTTTAGAGCAGGTATCACGCCAAGTGCAATGGAATTAATGGAAATTGATTCTATTAAAATTGTGAGTAAGATGGTAGAAAGTACAGCCTTCCCTGTATCGGATGATATTGCTGCACATTTGATCATTGAAGTGGATGGTAACAATATGGATGTATTGATGGGCGAAATGGAAGCCATTGCAGAAGTATTAACGCACTATGAAGCGGGTGAAATTTTCTTTGCAGATGATGCCCAACAAAAAACAGAGTTGTGGAAATTAAGAAGAAGAGTTGCCGAAGCAGTGAAGAGCGTGGGTTATACCATTGAAGAAGATACCGTAGTTCCAAGAGCAGAATTACCAAAACTGGTAAGAGGCGTAAAAGCATTGGGTACACAATATGGATTTCATGCGGTTTGTTATGGCCATGCAGGTGATGGTAATTTGCATATTAGAATCAACCACCCTACTATTAAAAACAGTCATGGCAGTGAAGAGATGACCAATATTTTAAAAGAGTTATTTGTTTTGGTGCATAGCTTGGGTGGCACCATTAGTGGAGAACATGGAATTGGATTAATTCAAAAACCCTATATGCCAGTAGTATTTAAAAACAGTTCTTTGGAAATAATGAAGGGCATTAAAAAAGCCTTTGATCCAAACAATATTTTGAACGCGGGTAAAATATTTGATGTAAACTAAATCTTATGAAACCGTTTTTAAGCTTTCTAATACTTTTTATTGCATTGAATTTGAATGCTCAGGTAACAACTATTCAAACAACCAAGATAATGGAACCAGAAAGACCATGGATGATTGGTGGTGGATTGGTTTTAGGTGGAGGATCTGGATCTTTTCAAATTGGCATTAATCCTGAATTAGTTAAATCTTATAACAATTACATAGACCTTGGTTTGATATCTAATATTTTTTATAGTTCTTTTAGAACAACCGAAATATCAAGTGTCAATGCAAAATTCCGAAAAACGCAGTTTGGATTAGGTGGATTTGCTAGAGTGTGGCCAGTAAATGAATTTTTCTTACAAGTTCAACCTGAATACAATTGGACCTGGGCAAAACAAGTGAATGTTGTTTCAAATAGTTCTAGTAAAGTTAATGTGAGTGCAACGAGTGTTTTGGCCGGTATTGGTTATGGAAAAAGAACCGAAAATGGTTTTTCATATTTTAGCATTATGATTGACCTAATCAATTCACAACAATCTCCTTATGGAATGGGACAATTAAGACCTCAGCCCATTTTTAGAGCCGGATTTGGCTTACCTATTCGTATTACTCAGAAAAAATAGATGCAAGTTCTTCTCTGTTATTACAAATGTTAAATCTATACCTAGATTTATCGTACAAAAATCCTTCTGATTCCATTTTTTGAATCATCTCTATTAATGGATTATAAAATCCTTCAAAGTTATAAAGTACAATTTTCTTTTCATGAATACTTAAATTATTCCATACCAACATTTCGAATAATTCATCAAAAGTACCTAAGCCTCCTGGAAGCGCAACCGCTATATCACATTTATCATATAGCAATAATTTTCTAGCATGCATGGTCTCCGTAACAATCAATTCAGTTAATCCTGTATGCTGCGCTTCCCATTCTAATAATAATTGGGGAATAATGCCAATCACTTTACCACCCTTCTCTAAACAACTATTGGCCACTGCTCCCATTAAACCTTTATTGCCTCCTCCATATACCATCTGAATACACAATTCCGCCAATAAAGCCCCTATTGCCTTTGCCTCTGTTTCAAAGGAAGGATGATTGCCAGATTTAGAACCGCAAAAAATAGTGACTGCTTTTGGTTTCATCATGTAAAGATTTAATTCGATGGCACAAAATAGGCAAATAATTGAAACTTTGTTATTACTTTGCTACTACTAATTTTACCATCATGAGTGCTCCTTTACTATTTGTATTTGTTATAATTTATTTCCTGATTCTATTGGGTGTTGCTAAAATTGCTGGCAAGAACAGTAACAATATGTCTTTCTTTATTGGCAATAAGAACAGTAACTGGATGTTGGTAGCATTTGGAATGATTGGAACTTCTTTAAGCGGTGTCACTTTTGTGAGTGTTCCAGGTGCAGTAGGAAGAGATGCTTTTCACTATGTACAAATTACCATTGGGTACTTAATTGGCTATATATGTATTGCCTACATCTTATTACCCATCTATTATAAGTTAAATCTAACTTCTATTTACAATTACCTAGAGACAAGATTAGGTTTTAAGGCATATAAAACAGGGGCATCATTCTTTGTATTATCAAGAACCCTTGGCGCAACCGCTAGATTGTATTTAGTGGTGAAAATTTTACAAGTATTCATTTTAGATAGCATGGGTGTACCATTTTGGGGAACCACTTTGGTCATATTGGCGATGATCTTATTGTATACCTACGAAGGGGGTGTTAAAACCATTGTTTGGACAGACACATTACAAACCTCAGGCATGTTATTGGGTTTAATCATTTGTAGCGTGTATATACTCTCTAGCATGGACTTTACAGCAATGCAAGCTTATACCGCTATGGAATCAAGAGGCTATGCCACTATTTTTGATACCGATGTAAATAGCAAGTCTTTCTTTTTGAAACAAATTATTGGCGGTGCATTTGTTACACTTACCATGACTGGATTAGATCAAGAGATGATGCAGAAGAATATTTCTGTGAAGACTTTAAAAGATGCACAAAAAAATATGATCACTATTGGTATCACCATGTTAATTGTCATTAGCATGTTTTTATTTTTAGGAGGGTTATTGCATATTTACGGAAGAATGGTGAGTGTGAATGCAGTGGGTGATGATTTATTCCCTGCATTGGCATTAAACCATATGCCTCCTTATTTATCGATCATTTTTATCCTTGCTTTAATTTCTGCATTATTCCCAAGTGCTGATGGCGCGATTACTGCATTGACTTCTAGCTTTTGTATTGATTTATTAGGCATGCAAAGAAATCAAGAATGGGATGAAGCAAAAAAGAAAAAAATAAGACAAACTGTACACTTAAGTTTTGCCTTGGTCTTTTTACTCATCGTCATGATATTCAAATGGATTGATAATAAGAGTACCATCGATTTATTATTAAAAATTGCCTCTTATACATATGGACCATTGCTTGGCTTATTTGCATTTGGCATTTTAACCAAGAGAAGCATCCAAGATAAATGGTCGCCCATCCCTTGTTTTGTAGCCCCTATTATTTGCTTAATATTGGACAAATATCAAGTTGCCATTATGGGTGACTTTAAAATTGGACAAGAATTATTGATCATTAATGGCTTAATTACTTTTTTAGGATTATGGTTAATTTCAAAGCCTGGTATCAAAAAAATATAGACCTTTGCGCATGGACTTGATTCATCCCAAGGCAAACGATTATGTAGACCAATATAGCAATGCGACCCCCCCAGTTTTAAAAGCTATGTACGAAGCCATTTTGGCCGAGCACCCTCACGCCCATTTGCAAAGCAATTGGAATCAAGGAGGTTTCTTAGCTTTTTTTAGCAAGATCTTACAACCCAAATACATTCTTGAAATTGGCACTTTTAATGGCTTTAGTACTTTATGCCTTGCTGAAGGTATAGCTACTGGAGGTCATTTAGATACTATTGAATTAAGAGAAGAAGACGCCCTAAGAGCTCAGACTTATTTTACCCAATATGGCCAAGGTAAAAGCATTCAACAACATATTGGAGATGCCAAAACCATTATTCCAGCGCTTCCTTATTTATATGATTTAGCTTTTATCGATGCAGACAAAACGGGCTATATAGATTATTATACCCTTTTAAAGCCTAAAATGAGCCCAAATGGTATTATTATTGCAGATAATACCTTGTTCCATGGTGAAGTACTGGAAGAGCAAATAAGCGGAAAAAGCGCCAAAGCCATTCAGGCTTTCAATGAAATGGTAGCAAAGGATGACGAAACAGAAAAAATAATGTTAACCATTAGAGATGGACTTACTCTGATTAGAAAAAAATAAACATATGATAAAGCATTGTTTAATACTATTTTGTTTTGTGTTGGGATTACATGCTGCCCATGCACAATCAGAATCAACGGTTGTATATATTGAGCAGTATAAAAAAATAGCTGTACAAGAAATGAAGCGTACAGGCATTCCTGCCTCCATTACCTTAGCGCAAGGTATTTTAGAATCAAATAGTGGAGAAAGTAATTTAGCAAAGAAGTTCAATAATCATTTTGGCATAAAGTGCAAATCTGATTGGAAAGGTGAAACTACTTTTCAGGATGATGATACAAAACAAGAATGTTTCAGAGTGTACCCTACTGCATTAGCTTCATTTAAAGATCATTCTGATTTTTTGAAGAACAGACCCAACTATGCAGCTTTATTTACTTTAGATCCAGTAGATGATAGTGCTTGGGCGTATGGCTTAAAGAAAGCTGGTTACGCTACTGCTACTGACTACCCAAGAAGACTGTTAAAAATTATTGATGACTACGAATTGTCTCAATACAATTTTCCTGAGTTAGAGAATGAAGTAGAAGAAACTACTAAGCCAGTTTCAGATGAAAAAAAGAATATAGTAAACGCAACAGTAAAAGATACCCTCATTGCAACAATGATAGATACTGTACCCAATAAATTAGTTGATAGCAGTGTAACTAAACCTCCCACAGCTGCTTATTCTGCTCCAACTACTACTCAGGCACAAATTTATGCAGCAGATACAACCAATATTTCTTTATCTAAAGTAAACGGCATTAGTTCTTCTACAAATACAGTAGAAAATTCAATCCCAGCTATGAAGGGTTTAGATATAAGTAAGGATACTGTAAAGCAGGTATTGTTTACCATTACAAAGAAAAAAGTAATCAATTACCCTAAAGAAAAATTCAAAATTAATTCGGTGCCAGTTTTATGGGTTAAAGCAGGAAGCTCTTACTTACAAATTGCACAAATTCATAAAATATCTTTATACAAATTATTTGTATACAACGATATACTAGAAGCAGATGTGGCGAACAAAGATCAATTAGTATTTATTGCTCAAAAGAAAAAGTATGGCAATAAAAGTATTCATACAGCTAAAGAAGGTGAAACCCTATATGAGATTAGCCAAAATGAAGCAATACAATTAAGCTATTTGAAATCATACAATAAAAAACTTCCTAATGGCCCATTAAAAGAAGGAACGATTGTATTGTTGTTTAAACCTAAAGAAACTAAACCTGAACCAAGTTTTAGACAGGTTTCGGTAAAATTTGAATTTAATTTTTTCAAGCAACTTTTCAAAAGAAAGAAAAAATAATTAACCCTTATGTCTTCTATTAAAGTATTGGATAAAGAATTTGTACCCTATTTAAGTGAAGCGACTATTCAAGAAAAAATAACTGAATTAGCCACTGTATTGAATAAAGAATATGAAGGAAAGAAGCCTATCTTCTTATCTATTTTAAACGGTTCTTTTTTATTTACTGCAGACCTCTTTAAGCAAATTACTATTGAAGCAGAAGTATCATTTATCAAATTAGCTTCCTATAAGGGTACTAATTCAACAGGCAATGTCATAACCGCAATTGGATTAGACGCTAATGTAAAAGATAGGCATATCATTATTCTAGAAGATATCATTGATACAGGTAAAACCTTGCACCACTATTTACCACAATTAGAAAGTCAACAACCTGCTAGTGTAAAAATTGCTGTTCTATTAAATAAAAAGGAAGCATTAGCCTTCCCTGTGAAAGTAGATTATAGCTGTTTTGATATCCCCAATAAATTTGTGGTAGGTTATGGATTAGACTATGATGGTTTAGGTAGAAATACAAAAGAAATTTACCAGCTTAAATAAATTTAGGGGGTACAAAAGTTACCCACTAAATTTATTTGAAGGCATCTTTTACTTTTTCGTAAAAACTCTTCTCACCTTTGGCTGGCTTTGGCTGAAAGTTTTCACTTGTTTGCATTTTTTCTAATGCTGCTTTTTCTTCATCAGATACATGTTGTGGCGTCCAAATATTTACATGAATTAATTGATCCCCTCTTCCATATCCTTGTACTTCAGGAAAACCTTTCCCTTTTAATCTAAACATCTTTCCACTTTGTGTACCTGCCGGAATTTTAATCTTTGCTCTTCCATCTATAGTTGGCACTTCCACATTGGTTCCAAAAATCGCATCTGGTATAGTGATGTATAAATCATAGGCAACATTCAATCCATCTCTATGCAAAGACTCATGTGGCTCTTCTTCAATCATAATGATTAAATCTCCTGACATGCCGCCACGTTCTCCTGCATTACCCTTTCCAGACATGCTTAATTGCATACCATCGCTAACACCTGCTGGAATATCAATAGAAATGGTTTCTTCTCCATATACTCTTCCCTCACCTTTACATGATCCACATTTAGCGGTTACCGTACTTCCCTCACCACTACATGTTGGACAGGTATTCACCGTTTGCATTTGTCCTAGAAAAGTATTGGTAACTTTTTTTACCTGTCCAGAACCCTTACAAGTTCCACAGGTTTGCATACTGTCTTTATCTTTTGCACCATTACCACCACAAGTTGAACAAAGTACATGCTTCTTTACTTTTACTTGCTTGTTAACACCATTGGCAATCTCTTCAAAATTCAATTTTAATTTGATACGCAAATTACTTCCTCTTTGACCCCTTGCCCTTGCTCCACCTCTAGATCTACCTCCACCGCCAAAGAAACTTCCAAATGCATCATCTCCGAAAATATCTCCGAATTGACTAAAAATATCATTCATGTCCATGCCTGCTCCGCCATGGAATCCTCCACCACCAGTACCAGGTCCAAATGCCTGATGCCCAAAGCGATCAAATTTTGCTTTTTTATCAGCATCACTTAAAATTTCATAGGCTTCTGCAGCTTCTTTGAATTTTTCTTCCGCTGCTTTATCTCCAGGATTTCTATCTGGATGATATTGCATGGCTACTTTACGGTATGCTTTTTTAATTTCATCCGCTGTAGCAGATTTGCTCACACCTAGAACTTCGTAAAAATCTCTTTTTGACATAATACTTTTTTTATTTGCCTACTACCACTTTAGCAAAACGTATAATTTTATCATTTAATAAATAACCCTTGGTTACTTCATCCACCACTTTACCTTTCATATCATCCGGTGCAGGTACTTCAGTAATAGCTTCATGTAATTCTACATCAAATGGTGTATTAATACTCTCCATGGCTTTTAAACCTTTTGAATGCATGATAGATCTAACCTTATTAAACACCAATTGGATACCTTCTTTTTGTACTGCAATATCATCTGAGCTTAACAATTGTTTCTCTGCTCTATCACAATCATCCAATACTTCTAATAAAGACACAATAACATCCTTACCAGCAGTTTGAATTAAATCAATACGCTCTTTAGCCGTTCTTCTTTTGAAGTTCTCAAATTCAGCCATTAGACGTAAATATTTGTCTTTTTGCTCTGCAATTTCTGCTTGAGCTTGCTCTAACTCACTCAAAGGATTTTGAGCAGTTTCTGACTCATTTGGAGGGGTATTTTCTGCGTTTGGAGCAGTGGTTTCGTTGGCTTCTTGATTCAATACAGTCTCTTCCATAGGTTTATATTATTGCAAATATCTTCCAAAAATTTGGCCAAAGCAATATTTAGGGCAAAATTGGCAGAAATCGGACTCAAAATGAACAAGTTGTCACCTATTTGGTACCTATCTTTGCGCCATGACTAAAGTGTATTTAAAGCGTAAAATCTCCCAAAGAATTGCCCTTGGACATCCCTGGATCTTTAATAATGAAGTGGAGAAGATTGTAGGGCCTGTTACGGCTGGTGATATTGTGGAAGTTTACTATGCAGACGAGCAATTTGCCGGTAGAGGGTATATTAACCCAGCTTCTCAAATTATTGTAAGATTATTGACCAGAAAAAAAGAAGAGATTAATGCGGATTTCTTTTTATTGAAAATAAAAGAAGCTTGGGCTTACCGTCAAAAAATGGGTTACACAGAAAACTGTAGATTGATTTTTGGAGAAGCAGATGGATTGCCTGCATTGATCATTGATAAATTCAACGACTACTTTGTGATGCAAACTTTGGCATTGGGAATGGACATGTGGAAGCCGGCAATTGTTGATGCATTGAATAGTGTATTTAGTCCTAAAGGAATTTATGAAAGAAATGATGTTCCTGTTAGAGAATTAGAAGGGTTAACGCAAATTAAAGATTATTTAAGCGCACCCTTCCCTACAGAAATTATCATCAAAGAAAATGGTTTACAATTTTATGTAAACATCGAAACAGGACAAAAGACTGGTTACTTTTTGGATCAACAAGATAACAGAAGAACCATTGAGCATATTGTAAAAGACGCAGACGTTTTAGGTGCGTTTACTTATACAGGTACTTTTGAAATTCATGCTGCGCATTATGGTGCAAAGTCGGTTTTGGGAATTGATATTTCAGAAAATGCAGTGGCGCAAGCCAATAAAAACGCGGCGTTAAACAAATTGGATCATATTGTGAAATTTGAAGCCATGAATGCATTTGATGTATTGAAAGCATGGGGTAAGGAAGGTAGAAAATATGATGTGGTCATGTTAGATCCTCCTGCATTTACCAAAAGTAGATCCAATATTCAAAAAGCCATTACAGGATACAAAGAAATCAACTTAAGAGGAATGAAATTGATTAAGAATGGCGGCTTCTTAGTAACATCAAGTTGCACCAACTTAGTGAGTCCTGAATTATTCTTAGAAACCATTAATATGGCTGCGAAAGATGCCAGAAAAAGAATTAGACAAGTTACATTCCAAACTCAATCTAGCGATCATCCGATTATTTGGGGAATGGAGAATACACATTATTTGAAATTTCTAATAGTAGAGGTCTGCGACCGATAAAAAAAGCCTCCGAAATTTCGGAGGCTTTTTTTGCGTTTTTATATTTTTAATAAAAACTAGCAAGAAGCAATGTTTCAGTTCAACTTGTTCAATGTAGTTTGAATAGCTTCGAAATTTGGTAAATCGCCTGGAGTAGCACAAACTTCTTCATATTGTACCACACCTTCCTTATCAATTACAAATGCAGCACGCTTGCTTACACCTTGCATTTCAAAAGCAGGGAAAGTTTCGTATAATACATCAAATGCTTTTGCAGTTGTTTTATTAAAATCGCTTAGCAATTGAAAATTCAATTTTTGTTCTTCTTTAAATTTACCTAATGCAAATAATGAATCTACAGAAATACCTAATACAGTAGCGTTGGTAGCATTGTAAACACCTATATTGTCTCTGACATTACAAAGTTCAGTAGTACAAACTCCAGTAAATGCTAAAGGGAAAAACAATACCACTACATTTTTTCCTTTTAAATCTACTAATGAAACAGGATTCTTATCTGTATCAAATAAAGTGAACTGTGGCGCTGCTTTGCCGATTAAATTACTCATATTAAGTTGTTTTATTGATTTGAGCCCAAAAGTAAAAACTGTTGAGCAAATAATGCTTATTTAGGGAGTTTTAGTTGTAGTTTTTCTCTTTTCGACAATTCATAGGCAGAATCCATGAGTGCCTTAAACTCAGTAGGCCTCTTTTGAAAATAGGTTAAGGTTGCATAAAAATCGTCTTTATCTACCTTATTCATTTCAAAAATTTGTTTATAGAACTGTACATTTTTTTTATCCTTTAGCACGGAAGAATCTAAGATCAAGGTTCTTGTATAATACTCATCCGCCTGCATTAATTGATATAAAACCACTTTCATCTTATCAAATGGAATTCTATTCTCTTGATTACCCTTATATTGACAAGAAAAAACAAAAATACATATGACTAAATATAATTTTTTCATTCTAATTTCTCTTTATATCGGTTAATATTAGCAATATCAATACTTGCAAGCGTATTCAACAACTGTTTTTTCATAGGCTTATCAGCTGTTTCAAAAATACCCACAATTTCAGTAAATTTTCCTTGCATTAAAATGGGTACTGCCATGGAGTTGACATTTACATCATTTATTTCTTGCATAGCCATCAATGCATTCAAAATAGCTGCTCTTGCGATCCCTGGTTTTTCAGCCATTTGATCTAAGCCTTCTCGATGATAAGCATAAATAACTTCGTGTAATTTATCAAATCCACTTTTTGTAAGATTGTCTACAAAAATGTATCTATTTCTTTGGCCATCATAAGATTTCCAGCCACTAATTCCTGACCCTTCAGGTGAATTATACACTATATTCAATGCTTTATTAAAGTATGGCATACCTGCTTTTGGAGCAAAAGAATCATAATCTAATCCTATTATAATATTGACATAGTAGGCAATTACAGAAGTCAAATTTGCCTCTAAAGCATCTGCTCCTTGTGCCCTATTTTCATTGAATTCCATGGGCTGACCTAATTGGTACTTAAAAGTAAAATTAGCATCCTGCATAGTTAATAATGGCGAAGTGTAATTAGCATTTAAAACAGGTCTATTGGCTACAATACTTAACTTTGCTTCATATACACCCGGAGATACAATCGATTCAATGTTAATGTAAAATCCGCAGTCAATTTTTTCTTCTATTGCAAAAACATCATTGGTCCACTTTCTTTGATTGATAAAATCTTTAAGTTGCTTTTGAAATTGAATAAAAATTTTTGGATCAATTTGGTTTTCAATCTTATTGGTTTGCACATTCACCGTTGCGGCCAATTCTTGACCATATACTGAAGTACATGAAAGAATGACAAAAAAGGCAAAGACGAATTGCTTATAACGCATATAAAAGTTTTGTAGTTCTAAAATACAAAAACGTCCCGATTAATCGGGACGTTTTTAATTTATTCATAACCGAATTAACGGAAAAGATCTGTTTCTTCATTCTTGCGGTGATATATTTTATCATCTATGAATTCCGCTGTTGCTAAAATAGCTGGATTGGGCATACGCTCATAGGCTTTAGAGATTTCAATTTGCTCTTTGTTCTCATGAATCTCTTCTAAGCTATCTGTATGGCTTGCAAATTCTTCTAATTTAGAGTGTAATTCCTCTCTAATAGAAATATTGATTTGATTAGCTCTTCTCGCAATTATGGAGATAGACTCATATAAATTACCTGTTTTAGCTTTCAATGCTTTTAAACTTTTTGTTTCAACAACAGCAGGTGTATTAGCACCCATATGTCTTCTTAATTTACTCATTTTATACTATTTAAAATATTATCAGTTTGTGTTTTAATCTTTTTTGCTTCCGACATTAACGGACTATCACTATATCTATCTACAAAATCATTGTACTCTTCAATAACTTTATCAAATCTTTCTTTTTGCTTCTCTACAAAACTATTTTCAGCAAATTTAAAATATGCCTTTAAAGTTAGTAGTTTATATTTATCTGCATCTTTTGAATCAGGATATCCATCAGACAATAGTCCGTAAGAAATAGCAGCAGCGCGGTAAAAAGCTAAATCATAATATAATGTTGCTGTTTTATAATCTTTTAATTCCAACTTTGCCCTACATGCATCGATGGTTTCTGTTGCTGCTTTAACCCTTGGACTTGTTGGATGAGCATCAATAAAACTTTGCATTAATTGAATAGTCCTGTTGGTAGTAGTTTGATCTAATTCTGCTTTTGGAGAACGTAAAAAATAAGTATATGCTCTCAAATATTCTACTTCTTCTGTTTTGGAACTATTTGGAAAGTATTCAATGAATGTTTTGAACAAATTTTCAGCATTGTCATAATCCTTATCGTTGTAATAAGAATTTGCATACATTAAATACAATTCTTCGTAACGAGGTGTACCCTTTACAAAATTGATGACAGATTCAAAGAGCTGTTGTGCGTTGGTGTACTTTTTTTGCTTATAGTACTCTTCTGCCATTTTAATCTTATAATCCGTATCCTTATTCTTCATTACTTTTTGAAACTTTGAAGTACAAGAACTCAGGCTTAAAATAACAATAAATACAACTATAATTCTATTCATACAGGGAGGCAAAATTAACTAATATTCAGCAATTTAGGCCTAAAAAGATTGTGAATAAAGGGCTTTAAGTTAAGAATAAGCTAAAACCCACCTGATACACAGTAAATTATACAAAAACCACTGCCATAAAAAGCAAAAGCCCCGCTTTTAGGTGGGGGCTTAAAATCATAATAGTTTGTTTTCAAACCTTTAAATTTTAAATTAAAAGGTGAAGAAAACAAAAAGCCCCCAGATTGCTCTGGAGGCTTTATATCTTAAAAAGGGAATTAACCTTCTTTGCTTTCGTCTAATTTAGCCTTGATTTCTGCCAAAGCACCTAAATCACCTAAAGTAGATTTTTCTACTTTAGCTTGGATAGTTTTAACTGCTTTTTTAGTCTTCTCAGAATCAGCTTTCGCTTCTTTCTTAGCCGCTTCTTTTTCTTCTACGATATTTTGTTCCCAGATTCTTGCATGAGAAACAACAATTCTCTTTTCATTACGATCAAATTCGATCACCATGAATTTCGCCGTTTCTTCTGCTTGAACTTGCTTACCATCTTCTTTTGCCAAGTGACGGTTAGGAGCAAAACCTTCTAAGCCATGAGGCATTTGTACAATAGCACCTTTGTCGTCTTTACGAACAATAGTACCATCATGAATAGATCCGATTGCGAATGTTTCTTCTAATTGATTCCAAGGATCTTCTTCTAATTGCTTATGACCTAATTGTAATTTTCTGTTTTCTTTGTCGATGTTCAAGATAATGATGTCAATAGACTCACCTACTTTAACATACTCAGAAGGGTGATTGAAACGCTTCAACCAGCTTAAATCGCTGATGTGAATCATACCACCAATTCCTGATTCTAATTCTACAAACACGCCATAAGGAGTGATGTTCTTCACTAAACCTTTATGCTTGCTGTTTTCAGGGAATTTATTTTCAATAGCACTCCAAG